>NZ_RAWQ01000003.1:0-142667 GCF_003668965.1 Corallococcus sp. AB030 | reverse complement strand
CCAGCACCCCGTCCCCCAGGTCCCACGCCTCCGCGCCTGGACTGGAGAGGACCGGGACCCGCCCGCCCCGCGGGACTGGCGCTCGCGGCGCGGCCCGGGGGTCCCCTGCCCCGCTCTCCAGCAACGGGTCCTCCAGCAGCCTCCGCTCGACGCCTGCTGGCACCGGCAGGCCGTCCCGCCGCATCCGGTCCGCGGTCTGCGTCACCCCGAGCGCGGCCCACATCGCGAACGGGCCGAGCTCCCACTGGAAGCCCCGCGTCAGCGCCACGTCCACGTCCCGGGGTGAGCGCGCCACCGCGCCCACGCAGCGGGCCGCGTGGGACAGGATTCGCGACACCACCTCCCAGGCGAAGCGGCCGGCCCGGCCCTCGTCCGCGATGAGCTTGCGCAGCCGCGCGCTCGCGTCGTCCTCCGCCAGCAACGGCCGCAACGTCCGCGTCAGCGTTGGGTCCGACTCCCGGCGTGCCGCCGGCGAGGGAGGTCCCGCGCGCCATCCGGGTGGAAGCTGGAAGCCAGCGCGCTCCTCTGGCAGCTCCGCGTGGCAGCGCTCCACGACGTCCACGAAGGCGCTGGCCCCCCAGTCCTCCAGGGCCTGGAAGCAGCCCCGCTCGCGCGAGAACAACAAGGCCGTCAGCCCCTCCACGTCCCCCAGCGCCAGCCCGTGCGCCTCCATCCGCTGGAGACAGGTGACGAACGCGTGGGCCGCGGCGCGCTCGGCGACGAGGTGCGGCGACTCCCGGGCCACCACGACGCTCAGGCCCAGCACGTCCCGCGCGAAGGCCCTCGCCTGTTCCACCCGGACCGCCTCCGTCCCGGGGCCCGGCACCAGCTCTACCAGGCGCGCCCTCCTCACGGGCGGCAGGAAGTGCATCCCCAGGAAGCGGCGGAGGAAGTCAGGAGCGCGCCCCGCCACCAGCTCGCGCAGCGGCAGCCGGGACGTGTCCACGGCCACCAGCGCCTGCGGTGCGAGCAGGGGCTCCAGCCGCGCGAGCAGCTCCGACGTCCCGGCCCGCGTCCCCTGCGTGGCGTCCACCACGAGCCCGCAGCCGCGCAGCGCCTCCGCGTCACCCGGGAGCGCACCTGGCGTCACGAGCCTCGCCAGGGAGCGGTGGAAGAACGGGGACGGCGTGGCGTCCAGGGCCCGCGCCAGGCCCTCTGCCGCGGCGCCGGGGCGCTCCACGTCGAGCAGGAGCACGGGGACGCCCACGTTGGCCAGGTGCGCGGCGAGCCCCAGAGCCGGGGCCCCCGTGCCCAGCACGGCGACGCGTTGGATGCGGGAGGCCATGGGCCCTCAGCTCCCCGTCCAGGGCCGGAGCACCCTCCGGAAGAGCTGGAGCAGCGGCTCGGCGCTCGTCCGCGGGAAGAAGTGGCCTCCGGGGAACATCTCCAGCGTGAAGGACTCCCGGGTCTGCTCGGCCCACTCCTCCAGGGCCACGCGCGCCACCGCCTTGTCGTCCTCGCCGCCCAGGACGGTGAGGGGCACCGGGAGCGGCGCCTCGCGCCGGTAGGTGTACGACTCGATGACCGCCCAGTCCGCGCGGATGATGGGCATCAGCATGTCCATCAGCCCGGGGCTCGCGAGCACCTCCGGGGGCGTTCCCTCCAGGCGCACGAGGAACTGGAGGAACTCCTCGTTGGACATCAGGTGCACCTGGGGCGACCACCGCGAGTGCTGGGGCGCGGCGAACGCGGAGATGAACAGGTGGCACGGCAGGGGCGCGTGCCGGCGGCGCAGCTCGCGCACGAGTTCGAAGGAGATGAGCCCGCCCATGCTGTGACCGAACAGCGCGAAGGGCCGGTCGAGCAGCGGCTCCAGCGTGTCCGCCAGTCCCTGGACGAGCGGCTCCAACCGCAGGCTCGGCAGCTCGCGGATGCGCGCGCCACGCCCCGGCAACTCGAGCGCGCACCCCTCCACCGACTCGGGCAGGTCCCGATGCCAGGTCCGGAACACCGAGGCTCCTCCCCCCGCGAAGGGCAGGAAGAAGAGCCTCACCCGTGCCCCGGGCCGAGGCACGGGACGGACGAGCCAGCGTGAATCAATCACCCCCGCCCGTCCTTGCCCGTGGAGCGGTCCCCGGGCGAGGCCGGAGGCGCGGAGGTGGACGCCTTCTTCGCGGGCGCACCGATGCCCTGGACGAACGCCTGCACCGCGTGGATCTGCTGCTGCGTGAAGATGAACCGCGTGTCGCGCTTGTCCGTCTCCTTGGAGCCGCCCGAGATGGCGCGCGGCAGGAAGGGATAATCACTGAGCAGCGCCTTCACCGCGAGGATGACCTGGCGGTCCAGCACGTGGCCCAGCCCGTCCAACCGGCCGCGGGACTGACAGGGCTTGCCCGCGTTGACGTCCGCCTTCAGCGTGGCGGCCATCCGCGTCAGCTCCTTGGACTTCTGCGCGTCGCGCTGGCCCTCGGCCAGCCGGGTCAGCGTCTCCTGGAGCGTGCGCGCCGTGAACATCTGCACGTCGCGGTGCAGGAGGCTCCAGCCCACCTGGAAGAGCTTCACCAGCTCCTGGCGCTCCAGCAGGTCCGCGGCGTCGTCGACGGTGGGGTCCCCGGGCCGGTTGCCCGCGGCCTCCCGCAACAGCCGCTCCATGCCCAGGTTGCAGACCGCCACCGCCGCGTCCGCGGCCTCCAGCGGACGGAACGCGCGGCCCGCATAGGCGCACCCGGAGATGAGGACGTTGGCCAGGTAGCTCAGCTCCCGCAGCCGGTCCATGTACGCCTTCGGCTCGCGGTCGCGGACCGCGAGGACGGCCCGCTTGAACAACGGCTCCGCGTGCGCGGCCTGTGGCTCCCCGGCGGCGAGCAGCGGGTGCTGGGCCGGCGCCTCCAGCACCTCCGCCTCGCGCAGCTCCTGGAGGAACTTCACCACCTTCTGCGACGGCGCGCCCTGCGGCAGGGCCTGCGTGGGTCCCTTCTTCGCCGCCTCCTTCGCCGCGCGATCCAGCGACTTGAAGTAGGACTGGGTGATGGGGTCCGGGGCGCGGGAGGCCACGAGTTCCTCCGTGGGCGTGACGCGCGCCAGGTTGAGGAAGCTGGCCGCCGACGAGGGCGCCACGTAGCCCTCCGCCTCGCGCCGGTCCTCGCGGTCCGCCGCCACGTCCGACTCCAGCATCTCCTCGCTGTTGAGGACGTTGAACAGACCGCCGTTGTCGTCGATGTACTCCGTGGAGATGTAGCAGCAGCGATCCAGCATCCGCATCAGGAAGTCATGGTGGTTCTTGTCCAGCTCCACCAGGACCGCGATGAGCGAATCCCAGCTCAGATGATCCTTGGCGATGATCTGGTATTCGGCGAACTCCTCATACAGACAGCTCTCCAGGGCCTTGTCCGTCAGGTCATCGTCGTCCGAGCGGCTGTTGCCAGACATCCGCTCGGCCATCGCGTCGATGTTGATGACCAGCACGTGCTTGCAGACGGCCAGGGTGACCAGGTCCTCGTCCAGCTCCGCCAGCTTTTGCGCGGCGAACTCCACCCCGGCCTCCATCATCACCTGGAGCCAGAGGCTGAAGCGCTCCGCGTCGAACGTCTGGTCCTTGCCAGGCTTCGCGCTGCGCCAGAGGTCCTCGTCGAAGATCTTCTTGAGCTGTTCGGTCGTCGCCAGGGCGACGATCTCCCCGGAGTCCTCCAGGCCGATGTGGTCGATGAGCTTGGAAAGCACGGGGGCTTCCAACCCCTGCACGATGCTGACCAGCTCCGGCTCCTCCAGGATGCGTGTCAGGAGTTGCTGCGGACGGCTGTTCGAAGAGGTCGACAATGCCTTCGTCATGACTTCTCCCCAAGCAATGCGCCTGCCCCACGGCGCTTCGCCAGACGAATACTAGAACGCCCCGAGCACTGACAGTCTTTTCTGGAATCCACTGAATTCAAGTGGACTCTCGTTCCTGGATGCCATTCCGGGCGGAGGCCGGCGGGACGGGGAGCTGGAGGCCGGCCACGTAGTGGGCGAGCTCGGAGAGCGTGCGGTGCGCGACCACGTCTCCCGGTTCCAGCATGACCCCGAAGTCCTCGCGCAGCTTGGCCACCATGAACATGACGTTGATGGAGTCCAGGCCGTACTCGCTGATGTCCGCGTGCATGTCGATCTCCGACTCGGACACCTTGAGGATGCGGGCGGCGGCCGCGCGCACCTTGGGCGCCACGCGCGTCTGGACGTCCGACTCCGGGGCGGGCGGAGGCGCGGGAGGGGCGTCCGCCTGGGGCTGCGTCCGCGCCCGGATGGCGTCCGCGATCTCCGCGATGCTGCCGCCGGACACCACCGTCATCGGTTCGAAGGCGGCGCCGAAGGCCGACTTGAGGCGCAGGATGATGGTCATCATGTCGAAGTGGTCCACCCCCTGGTCCTGGAGGGACTGGCGCGGGTCGAAGTCAGACGCCTGCCGCTTCATCACCTCCGCGGCGACATGGAGGATGCGCGCCCCCGGTTCATCCGGCTCGGGTGCGGCCCGGACAGGCTCGGCGACAGGCTCGACGGCTGCCTTGGCGGCGGGCTGAAGGACGGGCTCCGGCGCGGCCTGCGTGAACCAGCAGCGCTTCCGGTCGAAGGCGTACGTGGGCAGGTGGATGCGCCGCGGGCCGCCGCGGTGCAGCGAGGCCCAGTTGACCGTCGCGCCGCCGACCCACTGGCGGGCGAGCTCGCGCGGGTCGTGGGCGTGGCCGGTATCGCGGCCCTCCCCGGTCGCGGTGCCCTCCCACAGCCCGTCCACCGGCGCGCGGCCGGACAGGAACGCGTCCAGCTTCTCCACCACGTCGTCGAGCGACGTGACGACGAGCGCCAGCCGGGCGCTCCACGCCTTGCGGCCCACCTGCAGGGTGTAGAGCACGTCCTCGAGCGACAGCCGGTCGCGGTGCTGGCGCAGGAAGGTCCGCATCCGCTCCGCGCTGGCCCGCAGGGACTCCGGGCGCTTCGCGGAGAGGACGAAGACACCGGGGGCGGCCAGGGCCTGGCGGTGCGTGGCCTGCGGTGAGGCAGCGTGCTCCTCCAGGATGACGTGCGCGTTGGCGCCGCCCGCCCCGAACGAGCTGAGCCCCGCGCGCCGCTTCGCGTGTGCTCCGGCGCTGGCGGGCAGCTCCCAGGGGGCGAGCCGCTGCTGGACGTGGAAGGGCGAGCCTTCGAAGGCGATCTTCGGGTTGGCCGTGTCCGCGTGCAGCGTGGGCACCAGCATGCGCTCCTTGAGCTGGAGGACGACCTTGGTGAGGCCGGCGATGCCCGCCGCGGACTCCAGGTGGCCGATGTTCGACTTCACCGACCCCAGGGCACAGAAGCCCACCGCGGGCGTCCGGGTCCGGAAGGCCTTGGTGAGCGCGGCGACCTCGATGGGGTCGCCGAGCGCGGTGCCGGTGCCGTGCGCCTCCACGTAGGAGATGCTGTCCGCCGGGACGCCGGAGCGCTGGAGCGCGGTGGCCACCACCTCCGCCTGCGCGTTCAGGTTGGGCACGGTGAAGCCGCTCGTCCTGCCGCCGGTGTTGATGGCCGTGGCCTTGATGACGGCGTGGATGGGGTCGCCGTCGCGCAGCGCCTCGCGCAGGGGCTTGAGCAGCACCGCGCCCACGCCCTCCCCGTCCACGAAGCCGTCCGCGCCCGCGCCGAACGCCTTGTTGCGGTCATCCCGGGCCAGCATGTTCACGCTGCACAGCCGCTGGTAGTGCAGCGGGTGGAGGATGAGGTTGACGCCGCCCGCGATGGCCAGGCGGCACTCGCCCCGCTTCAGGCTCTCCACCGCCAGGTGCAGCGCGGTCAGCGACGACGAGCACGCGGTGTCCACCGTGAGGCTGGGGCCGTGCAGGTCCAGGTGGAACGAGACGCGGTTGGACAGGGTCCAGTGCGCGGCGTTCGCCCGGGTGAAGCCGCCCCGGGCGTGCACCTCGCCGCTGAACAGGTCGTAGTCCTGGTTCATGGCGCCCACGAAGACGCCCACGCGCCGGTCGACGGCGTCCAGCGCGGCGGGGCCCTGGGCCGCGTCCTCCAGCACCTGCCAGGCCGTCTCCATGAAGAGCCGGGCCTGCGGGTCCAGCACGTCCGCGTCCTCCGGCACCATGTTGAAGAAGGCCGCGTCGAACTGGTCCACGCCGGAGAGGAAGCCGCCGTGACGGCTGTAGACCTCCGCGCCCTGCGCCTCCGGACGCCAGCGCTCGGAAGGAACGGGCGTGATGGCGTGGCGGCCCTCGCGCAGGTACTTCCAGAAGGACTCCAGGTCCTCCGCCTGCGGGTAGCGGCCCGCGCATCCGATGATGGCGATGTCACCGTCCGCGGCCTCTGGGTGAACGGGAGCGCTGGGCTCCGGCGTCACGGGGGTGGACGGAGCCCGCGGCTCCGGCGGCGTCGGCGCGCCCCCGAGCAGCCGTTCGAGCGCGTCGCGGGACGTGGCGAGGAAGTGGTCCGTGAGCTTCACCAGCGTCAGGTGCTCGAAGAGCAGCGTGGAGGGCTGCTGGCCCAGGTCCGCCTCGAAGCGGGCGACGATCTTGAGGTTCACCAGCGAGTCGACGCCGAAGCGGTCCAACGGGACGTCATCCGGCAGCCGCTCCTTCGAAAGCCCCAGCAGTTCGGAGAAGACGCCCCGGACGTAGTCGAGCACGCGGCCCCGGAGCTCCCCTGCTCCGGCGGCGGACCGGGGCGTGGACGGCGCGGATGCTCGCGGTGCGAGGGGCGCGGCCTGGGACTCGCGGGCCTCCGCCTCCGTCCACGTGAGCCCGTCACTCACCGCCATCACCAGGCACTGGCGCGACACCTGGGGCGCGGCGATGGGCGAGCCCAGCGCCAGCGCCGGCTGGAAGCCGCCGGCCTTCAGCACCCGCAGCCACTGGCCCGCGTCGAGCAGGGGCGAGCCCTCCATGCGGACGCGGGCATCGTCGAAGCGCCACCAGCCCTTCATCAGGCCGAAGGTCATGGTGACATAGCCCTGCACCGCCGTGGCGTCGCTCACCACGAGCAGGCCCCCCGGCCGCAGCAGGCGCTTGAGGTTGGCGACGGTGCGGCGGATGTCGCGGGTGGCGTGCAGGACGTTGGCGCCAAAGGCGATGTCCACGCTGCCCGGCCCCAGGTCCTGCCGGTCCACCGGCGTCTCCACGTCGAAGGTGCGGAAGTCGGCGAACGGGTGGCGCGCGCCGTACCGCTCGGCGCCGTGCCGGACGAACGCCTGGGAGATGTCCGTGTAGAGGTACTTCACCCGGCCGCCCAGCCCGTCCAGCCGCTTCAGCACGAACTCACTCGTGCCGCCCGTGCCCGCGCCCACCTCCAGCACGGTCACCGTGGCCGTGGGGTCCTGCGCGAGCCGCCGCTCCACCTGCGCGCGGATGGCCTCCGCGCAGAGGTGGTTGAAGTAGTCCGACAGCGCCGAGCCCCGGTACACGCCCTCCACGAGCGACGTCGAGCCGCCCGGGAACATCACCTCCGGGGCGTCCACCCGGCCCGTGAGGACCTCCGGGTAGGCCTGGGCGCAGGTGCGCAGCAGCCGGACGTGCGGCTCCAGCACGGGGAACTCCTGGACGAGCCGCGCGGCGTCCGCCCGGCCCGCGGACTCCACGCGCGGCGTGGTGAGGAGCAACCGGCCCTCCGCCATGAGGAAGCCGCCGCGCACCAGGATGCCCAGCAGCGCGTGGAACAGCTTGCGGTGCGTGTCCACGACGCCCAGCCGGGCGCCCAGCTCCTCCGAGGAGGTGCGCTCTCCGGCGCGCAGGAACACGCCCATCCGCTGGAAGGTCTCCAGCAGGAGCGCCTGGCCCAGCCCGTCCAGCCGCTCGAAGCCAGCCTCCAGGTGCCGCAGCGACTCCAGGTCCGCGGGGACGGAGGGCACGGGCTCCAGCGCCACCGGCCCGCGCTCCGCCGCGAACAGCTCCTGGCGGCCGGTGGCGTGGACCCGGACGGTGCCCAGCAGCTTCACGTCTCCCTTGAGCACCACCACCTGGCCCAGGTGTTCGCGCCGCGCGAGGACCCGGCGGACAATCTCCCAACCCTCCGCGGGCTCGATGGAGTCCACGCCGCGCCGGGCGAGCTCGCGGCGGTAGCGCTCGCTGGCCACGATGCCCACGCTGCCCCAGTAGCCCCAGTTGATGACGACCACCGGGAAGCCCGCACCGCCGCGCTCCAGTGCCGCCTGGGCGTCCTCGAAGCGCGAGGCCGCGGCGTAGTTGCTCTGGCCGGCGTCACAGCTGAAGGACTCCGCGGACGAGAAGAACAGCATGAAGTCCAGCGGGGTGCCCCGGAAGACCTCGAACAGGCCCTGCGTGCCCAGCACCTTGGGGGCCAGCACCTCGTCGAGGACCGGCTCCTCCAGGGTCGCGAGCGTCGCGTCCTTGAGGACGATGGCGGAGTGGATGACTCCGTCCACGGCGCCGAAGCGCGCGCGGGCCCGGGCGTGCGCGTCCCGCAGCTGGGACAGGTCGCTCACGTCCGCCGGGACATAGAGCACCTCCGCCCCGAGCGCTTCGAGCTCACGCAGCTGCTCCTGCTTGCGCGCGTCCACGGCGCTCCTGCCCACGAGCACCAGCCGGGCCTTCACCGTGCGCGCCAGGTGCAGCCCCAGCTCGTAGCCGATGCCGCCCAGGCCTCCCACGATGAAGTACACCCCGCGCGCCTTGAAGGGCTCCGCGCCGGGAGCGGCCGGCAGCACCAGCCGATCCAGCCCCAGCTCGTAGCGGCGGCCCTCGCGCAGCGCGACCTCCGTCTCATGGGCGCGGGCCTGCTCGTCGAGGATGGCGCGGGCCAGGGTGGGGCTCGCGGGCTCACCGCCGCCCACGTCCACCTGGGTCACGCTCCAGCGGACCATCTCCCGGGAGAGCGACCGCACGAAGCCGCTGACCGCCGCGGCCATGGGGCGCGGCTGCTCGTCCCCCAGCACGCGGTGCGCATCGCGCGTCACGACCTTCAGCTCCAGCGAGCGCTCCGCGAAGCCTCGCGCCAAGAGCCGCTTCACGCACCGGAACAGGGAGCGCAGGTGCTGTTCCTGGCGCGCCTTCACGTCCAGGACGCGAGCCTCCGCGGGGGCTCCGGAGAGCACTTCGCCGCCTCCGGCGGACAGCACGTACAGGACACCGGGCGCGCCTTCGCCCAGGTCCGCGGGCACCTGCCCGTCATGCAGCGCGATCCGCTGGAGCTCCGTGCCGCGCCGCCCGGCCTCCGCCACGAGCTCCGCCGCCAGCGCGGCCTCCTCCGGCTGATCCGGACGGTAGAGGATGCCCCCGCGAGCTGCTCCGGAAGACGCCGTGTGCGGGGCCTCCATCGGCTGCTCCCGCCAGCGCGGCGCGAACAGCATGCCCCCGGTGCGGTCGGACATCGGCCGCAGCACCACGTCGTCGAAGGCCGCCCGGACGACGCCCGCGTCATCCAGCAGCAGCACCTGGAAGGACGCCGCCGCCGCGTCCTGCTGGCGGACGTACGCGAAGCCCTTCGCGGGCAGCGCGCCGGGGATGCGCACCGCGCCGATCGCGAACGGGACCCGCGCCGTGCCGGCTCCGGATGCCGCGTTCCCCAGCCCCAGCAGCGAGACGGCCTGCAGCACGGTGTCCAGCAGCACGGGGTGGAGCGGGCGGCGGGACAGCTCGCCCGCCGTCTCCGGGGTGGACTCGAAGGCCGCGAGCGCCTCGCCCTCCCCTGCCTGGCAGGCCTTGAGGCCACGGAAGCGCGGCCCGTAGCCGAGCCCCAGGGCCTGCGCCCGCGCGTAGAGCGCGTCCGCGTCGATGGAGGTCCGGCACCGCTCCCGCACCGCGCCCAGCGCGACGGGGCCCGGTGCGTTCCCAGCGTCATCCGGGTGAAGCTCTCCGGAGGCGTGGACGGTGCGCGCGCCGCTGGCATCCTGGCTGCGCAGGACGAGCCGGAGGACCGCGCCCTGCCGCGTCACCGCCACCTCCACGTCGCGATCCGTGGTCACGACGAGCGGCTGGTGGAATGCCACCTGCGCCATCCGCGTCCGCTGCGTCTCACCCAACAGCCGCCCGGCCTGGGCCATGAGCTCCAGCCACGCCGTGCCCGGCATCACCGGCTGGCCGTGCACCTGGTGATGCGTCACCAGGACGTCCTTAGCCGAAAGCCGGGTCTTGAGGACGAGCCCGCCCTCCTCCAGGCCCATCTGGAAGGTGGACGCCTCCGCCTGGAGGGGCGCGGTGCGCTCCGTCTTCCGGAACCAGCAGCGCTCCTTCGCGAACGGATAGGTGGGCAGCGCGAGCGGCTCCGGACGCGGCCCCTTGCGCAGGCGGGCCCAGTCCACCCGGACGCCCAGGGTCCACAGCTTCGCCACCTTCGCGAGCGAGCCGCCCGCCAGGAGCGCCTCCAGGTACTGCTCGCCCTCGCGGCCCTCCAGCAGCCAGTCCGCGTCCGAGCCCTCTTCGCGCTGCCGCTGGTGGTGGAGGTCGGAGCCCGAGCCGTTCGCGCCGTCCGCGAAGCGCAGGAGCTGCTCACGGACCTCGCGCGGCGACGACGCCACGAAGGCCAACCGCTCCTCCATGGCCGTGCGCCCCGTCTGGAGCGTCCACGCCAGCGCGTCGAGCGGGAGGCCTTCCGCGTGCTCCCCGATGAAGTCCGCGAGCCGCCGGGCCTGGACCTTCAGCCGCGCCTCGTCGCGGGCGGAGAGGACCACGACCTCGGACGGCGCGGGGACGGGGGCGCGCGCCGGAGCGGGAGCGGCGTACTCCTCCACCACGAGGTGCGCGTTGGTGCCGCTGAAGCCGAAGGAGCTGATCGCCGCCCGCCGGGGCGCGCCGGGCGCGGGGACCCAGTCGGACAGCTGCGTGACGACGTGGAACGGCGTGTCCTGGAAGCCGATGAGGCTGTTCTCCCGCTCGAAGTGGAGCGACGGCGGCAGCTGGCGGTGCTTGAGCGCCAGCAGCACCTTGATGAGGCTGGCGACGCCCGCCGCCGCGGACGTGTGGCCGATGTTCGTCTTCACCGACCCGAGCCCGCAGAAGCGCGTGCGCGGCGTGAAGGCGCGGAACGCGTCCGTGAGGGCCTTCACCTCGATGGGGTCCCCGAGCTTCGTGCCCGTGCCGTGCGCCTCCACGTACGTGAGGGTCTCCGGATCGATGCCGAAGCGGCGGTAGAGCGAGACCTCCAGCGCTGTCTGCGACTGGGCGCTGGGCGCGGTGATGCCGTTGGTGCGGCCGTCCTGGTTGGTCGCCGTCCCCTTGATGACGCCGAGGATTCGGTCGCCATCCCGCCGCGCCTTGTCCAGCCGCTTGAGGATGACGGCGCCCACGCCCTCACCGGGCACGAAGCCGTCCGCGCCCTGGTCGAACGTGTGACACCGGCCGGTGGGCGACAGCATCCCCGCCCCGTCCATCTTCGCGTAGGAGCTCTCCGACAGGTAGAGCGTCACGCCGCCCACGAGCATCAGGTCCGCCTCGTCGCTGACCAGGATCTGGCGGGCCAGGTGCATCGCGACCAGGGACGAGGAGCACGCGGTGTCGAGCTGCATCGCCGGGCCCTTGAGGTTCAGGAAGTAGGCGATGCGCGCGGCGAGGATGGAGTTCGCGTTGCCGGTCATCGCCTGGGCCTGGCGGACCGCCGCCGGGTCCGTGCCCAGCAGCTCGTGGTAGTCGTTGTTCATGACGCCCACGTAGACGCCGCAGCGCTGGCCCTCCAGCCGCTCCGCCGCGTAGCCCGCGTCCTCCAGCGCCGCCCAGGCCGTCTCCAGGAACAGCCGCTGCTGCGGATCCATCAGCGCCGCTTCGTTGGGCGAGATGTTGAAGAAGAGAGGGTCGAACGCGTCGACGTCGTCCAGGAAGCCGCCCCAGCGGCAGCGGTGTCCCGCGCGCGT
Source organism: Corallococcus sp. AB030 (assembly GCF_003668965.1). NCBI lineage: Bacteria > Pseudomonadati > Myxococcota > Myxococcia > Myxococcales > Myxococcaceae > Corallococcus > Corallococcus sp. AB030. The sequence goes on along the minus strand of NZ_RAWQ01000003.1, from coordinate 130,921 downwards.
GGCGTCCCACCGCTCGGAGGGGACCTCGCGCAGGGAGCACACGCCGTCCTTCAGGTTGCGCCAGAACGCGTCCACGTCCGGGGCGCCCGGCAGCTTCGCAGCCATGCCGATGATGGCGATGTCCTCGGACCCGGCCTCCGCCAGGGCGGTGCGCACGGGCTCGCGCTGGACCTCCACGGACGGCGGGGGCGCGGCGGCGGCCACCGGCGCGGGAGTGCGCACGGGCTCCACCGGCGCGCGCCACAGCTCCAGGAGCTCGTCACCGGGGAGGGACTCGTCCAGTCCGGGGGACTTCGCGCTGGCCCGCACCTCCACCACGGGCACGGCTTGGGGCACGGGCGCGGCTTGCGGCGCGGGGGCCGGGGCCACGACGGGTTCCGGTGCGCTCGGGGGCGCGGCCGTGCGGGGGGCCAGCTCCTGGAGGACCTTCGCCAGGCGGGGGATGTCCCCGTAGTCGAAGAGCTGCACCGCCTCCAGCGACGTGCCCATCCGCGCGTTGAGGTTCTTCACGAACTCCAGGGCCAGGATGGAGTCCAGCCCCATCTCCGCGAACGAGCGGCTTTCGGAGAGCTCCTCCTCGGGCACGTGGAGCGTGGCCGAGAGCAGCCCCTTGAGCTGACGGCGGAGCGTGGCTTGCGACACGGCCGGGGCCGGCGCGGACGGCACCGGGGCGGGCACGGACGGCGCGGGGGCCGGCCGCGCTTCCGGCACGGGCGCGGCGCGCTGTTCATCCAGGACCCGCGGGGACTCCTTTGCCTGGGGCTGCTTCAGCTTCAGCTTCATGACCGCCTTGTCCTTCCACCCGGTTTCCACCGCTTCCCCTCGCGTCGTCGCCGCGGGCCGCGCGAAGCGCTCCGCGTCACACCAGAACCGCTTCCGCTCGAAGGGATACGTCGCGAACGAGACGCGCCGGCGAGGCTGCCCCGCGTGCAGCGCGCTCCAGTCGACCTCCGAGCCATCCACCCAGGCCCGGCACAGCGCCTCCAGCGGCTCGGTGCCCGGGATGCGCGCTCCGGAAGGCCGGGCCTGGGCCTTGCCGCGGAACACGCCTTCTTGCGCCGTGCCGCCTTGCGCGAACGCCTCCAGCTTGCGCTCCAGGTCGCGCGGGTCCGACGCGATGACGGCCAGGCGCTCCGTCATGGCCTCGCGCCCCTCCTGCGTCGTGAAGGCGAGGTCCTCCAGCCGCACGCCGTCCAACGCGCCCGACCGCACGTCGCCCAGCAGCCGCCGGGCGTACTCCGTGAGGGCCGCTTCCGTGCGCGCCGACAGCAGCAGGGCCTGGGGGCCCGAGGCCCGCGCGGGCAGCGGAGGCGCGACGTACTCCTCGATGGCGACGTGCGCGTTGGCGCCGCCGAACCCGAACGAGCTCACGCCCGCCACGCGCAGCGAGCTGCCGTCCGCGCCCACCCGCGACTCCCACGGCTGAAGCCGCGTCGCCAGTTGGAACGGCGTGTCCTCCAAGCGGATCTGCGGGTTCACCTGTTCAAGCGTGGCGTTGGGCGGGATCCGCTTGTGCGCCAGCGCGAGCAGCACCTTCGCGACACCCGCGGCGCCCGCGGCGGCCTCCAGGTGGCCGGTGTTCCCCTTGAGCGAACCGATGGCGCAGCGGGCCTGACCGCCGTACGGCAGGTTCCACTCGCGGTAGAGCGTGTCGAAGGCCTTCTTGATGCCGTTGACTTCAATCGGGTCCCCGAGCGGCGTGCCGGAGCCGTGCGCTTCGATGAGGGACACGCGGTCCGGGGCGATGCCCGCCTTGCGGTAGACGGTCGTCAGCAGCTCCGCCTGCGCGTTCGGGTTGGGCGCGGTGAGCGAGTGCGCCCGCCCGCCGTGGTTCGTGGCGGAGGCCCGGATGACGCCGTAGACGTGGTCCCCGTCCGCGAGGGCCTTGTTCAACGGCTTGAGCATCAGGGCCACGACGCCCTCGCCCCGGACGTAGCCGTTGGCGCCCGCGTCGAACGCGCGCAGGCGGCCGTCCGGGCTCAGCATGCCCGCCGAGTCGAAGGCCACGAAGAGCGCCGGGCTGAGCAGCAGGTTGACGCCACCCGCGATGGCGGCGTCGCAGCTGCCTTCGCGCAGGGCCTCGCAGGCCCGGTGGATGGCGATGAGCGAGCTGGAGCAGGCCGTGTTGCACGGCTCGCTCGGCCCGTGGAAGTTGAACTGGTAGGAGATGCGGTTCGCGAGCAGCGCGTGCGCGGTGCCCGTGGGCGCCAGGGCCTCTCCCTCCAGGCCCCGCTCCTTCAGCAGGCCGCCGTAGTCGGAGGTCGCCACGCCCACGAAGAGGCCCGTGCGGGAACCCGACAGGCTGGACGGCTTGTAGCCGGCGTCCTCCAGGGTCTTCCAGACGGTCTCCAGGAAGAGCCGCTGCTGCGGGTCCATCAGCTCCGCCTCGCGGGGCGTGATGCCGAAGAACGCCGCGTCGAAGCCGTCCACGCGCGGCAGGAAGCCGCCCCACTTCGCGCGCGTGCGGCTGGTGTCCCAGCGGTCCGCGGGGATCTCCTCCGTCAGCACGTCGCCCGCTTCCAGGTGCCGCCAGAGCTCGCGCAGGTCGCTGGAGCGCGGCAGCTCGCCCGCCATGCCGATGACGGCGATGCCTTCGTCTCCGGGGCGCGCGGCGGGAGCCCGGACTTCCGGCACGGAGGCGACGGGAGCGGGCACGGGCGCGGGTGCACTCTCCGGCGGCGCCGTGGGGCGCGAGTGCTTGCGGATGGCGTCGCCGTGGTTCTTCATCAGGAACCCGGCGAACTCGCGGATGGTCGCGTGCTCGAAGAACGACGCGGGCGTGATGTCGAGCCCGTAGTGGTCGTTCATCCGGTTGGCCAGCTCGGTGAGGATGATGGAGTCGAAGCCGTAGTCCACGAGCTCGTCGTCCACGCTGACCGCGCCTCGGTCCACCTTCAGCAGCGAGACGACCTCGTCCACGATCCGCTGCCGCAGCGCCTCGATGACCGCCGAACCGTCCACGACCGACTCCTCGATACGGGCGGGAGAGGTCCCCCCGGTGGAAACTGGTGCATCCATGAATGCCGCGGGTGCTTCGGCCGGCCCGGCCACGTCGGCCAGGCTGGCGGTGCGCGCGGGGTCTCCGTACGCGACGACGACGTGCGGCTCGGAGATCCGCAGCGTCGCTTCGAACAGCGCGAGCCCCGCCGGGGTGTCCAGGGCGCGCATGCCCAGGGTCTTCTCCACCAGCCGCTCCAGCTCCGCGGTCACGGGGAGGCCGCCCTCCTTCCACAAGGGCCAGCTCACGGACACGGTCCGGCCCCGCCGGAAGCCCGCCTCGCGCAGGCGCTCCCGGTGGTGGGCGAAGTGGTCCATCACGGCGTTGGCGTAGGCGTAGTCCCCCTGCCCCGCGTTGCCGAGCACCGAGGAGACCGACGAGCAGAGCGCGAAGAAGTCCAGCGGCACGTCCCGCGTCGCCTGGTCGAGCGCGAACAGGCCCTCCAGCTTGGGCCGCAGGCACTCCTCCATCGCGGCGCGGCCCCTGCCGGCCTGGAGGGTGCGCAGATTGCCAGCGGCGTGGATGACGCCGTGCAGGTCGCCCAGCTCCGTCCTCGCGCGCTCCACGGCCTCGCGCACGGCGTCCGCGTTCGCGACGTCGCAGCGCAGGTAGAGGACGCGAGCCCCCTGCCGCTCCAGCTCCAAGATCCGCTCCCGCTGGGCGGTTCCCAGCTCGGAGCGCCCCAGGAGCGCCAGCCGCGCCTGGAACTTCGAGGCGAGGTGGTGCGCGAAGACGAAGCCAAGCGCTCCCGCTCCACCGGTGATGAGGTAGACGCCGCCCTGACGCGGCGTGGGGCCCTGGCGCGTCCAGGCCTTGGGGGACAGCTCTCGGAGGACCCGGAGGAACCGGCCCCCGGCGCGGTGGAGCACGGGCGCGGAGTCCTCACCGTCGCGCAGCTCCGCCACGATGAGCCCCGCGAGCGCTCCGGTGCCCGGGACCGTCACGCCGACGGTGCGGCAGCGAAGGGCCGGGTTCTCCGTGGCGAGCGTCGCGAACAGGCCGTCCACGCCGCCGTGGACCGGAATCGCCGCGTCCGCGTGCAGGGGGTGGAAGAAGAAGAGGCGCGTGGGGCCCAGCAGGTGCGAGCGCGCCATGGCCCCCGCGATCCGCACGAGGGAGTAGAAGCCCTCGTCCTTCTGGCGCTCGAGGCCGGTGGAGTCCTCGGGAGGACCGTCCAGGGCCCACAGATGGAGGAGGTCCACCGCATCGCGCGCGCCCGCGCCGCAGGCCGTGAGGAGCGCCGAGTAGGACTCCTCGTCGTCAGGCCGGACCTCGAAGGTGTCGGGACCGAGCGCGCGGAACGACGCACCCGGCCGGACCTGGACGGTGCGGACACCGGGGGTCAGGGCCCGCAGGCGCTGCCCCAGTTCGGCGTGGAGCGCGGCATCCCGGGTGAGGATGATGGTGACTCCGGCCGGCGCGGGAGTGCTCGCGTTGGACGTGAGGTCGCGCCTGCGCCACTCATACCGGAGGAGCCGCGCGGAGGAGGCCGACCCCGCGCTGGTGGCGGACGGGCTCCGGGCTTCCGTCGTCCGCGTGGGGCCAGGGCCAGCGCCGTCCGCAAGAGCGGCAGGCCGAGCCGCCGTGGAGGTGGGCGAAGCTTCCGCCACGATTGAGGCCTCTTGAGCGGCGGCGGGCGCGGCCCAGCAGCTGCGGCGCTGGAAGGGATAGGCGGGCAGTGGCACCAGCGTGTGGTGCTCGGCGGGGACCAATCGGGCCCAGTCGCATGTTCCGCCCGCGAGGAAGACGTCGCCAAGCGCGGTGAGCACCTCGCGGTACCCGGCCTCCGACAGCTCCTGCGTCGTGAGCTTCCGCACGAGCGCGTTGGCGTCCGGCATCGACTCCGCCGGACGCGGCGGGGACAGCGGGAGCCGGTGTGCTTCCAGCGCCCTGCCGACAAGTGCCTCCAGTTCCTCCCGGCTGCTCGCGACGAACGCGATGCGCCGGGCGTAGTGCGGGCGCTTGCACAGCAGCGTGAACGCGACGTCCCCGAGCGAGCACTCGTGGCCACTCAGCCACGCCTTCAGGTCCACCAGCGCGGCCCGGAGCGAGTCCTCCGTCTTCGCCGTGACAGGCACCAGCCACGCGGGCTTCACCGGCGCGGTGAGACGCTCGCGCCGGGGCGCCTCCTCCAGGACGACATGGCAGTTCGTCCCGCCGAAGCCGAAGGAGTTGATCGCCGCCATGCGCGGCTGGCCGTCGTGACCTTGCCAGGGCGTCTGTTGCCGGGCGACGCGGAACGGACCGTCGGCGAAGTCGATGAGGGGGTTCAGCTCCTCCAGGTGCAGTGACGGCGGCAGCGCTCCATGCTCCAGCGCGAGCAGCACCTTGATGACGCTCGCGATGCCGGCGCTGAACGTGGTGTGGCCGATGTTCGGCTTCACCGAGCCCACGGTGCAGAAGCCCACGTCCCGCGTGGACTGCTGGAAGGAGCGCGTCAGCGCCTCCAGCTCGATGGGGTCTCCCAGCGCGGTGCCCGTGCCGTGCGCCTCCACGTAGGTGATGCGGCGGGGCTGGATGCCGAAGCGCTGGTAGACGTCGCGCTGGAGCCGCTCCTGCGCCGCGGGGTTGGGCGCGGTGATGCCGTTGGTGCGGCCGTCCTGGTTGACGCCGAACCCCCGCACGACGCCGCGGATGGCGTCGCCGTCACGCAGCGCCGCGTCCAGGCGCTTGAGGACCACGGCGCCCACGCCCTCGCCCAGCGCGATGCCGTCCGCCTTCTTGTCGAAGGTGCGGCACCGCCCCGTCCGGGACAGCATCCCCGCCTTGCTCGCCTTGATGTGCAGCTTCGGCGTCACCATGACGTGGACGCCGCCCGCGATGGCCAGCTCGCTCTCCCCCGTCAGGACGCTCTGGCACGCCACGCTCAGGGCCGTGAGCGAAGACGAGCACGCCGTGTCCAGCGTCATCGCCGGACCCTTGAGGTCCAGGAAGTAGGAGATGCGCGCGGCCAGCACCGCGGGCGACAGGCCGGTGAAGGCCTGCGCCGTCGTGGCCTGCTGGGTCTCCGCGAGCAGTTCCTCGTAGTCGCTGACGGAGGCCCCCACGAAGACGCCGCAGGTGCGGTCCTTGAGGTCCTCCGGCCGCAGCCCCGCGCTCTCCAGGGCCCGGTAGGACTCCTCCAGGAAGAGCCGTTGCTGCGGGTCCATGATCTCCGCCTCCATGGGGGAGATGCCGAAGAACCCGGGGTCGAAGCGGTCCACTCCGTCCAGGAAGCCGCCCCACCTGCTCACCGTCCGCCCCGGCGCGCGGGGGTTCGGATCGTAGTAGCGGGCGTTGTCCCAGCGCTCGGCGGGCACCTCCGTGATGGAGTCCACACCGTCCATCAGGTTGCTCCAGAACGCCTCCGGATCCGCCGCCCCGGGGAAGCGGCCGGAGTAGCCGATGATGGCCACCGCCCGCTCATCGCCGTCGCGCGAGGCCACCGGCGCGGCGTGCTGCCGCGCGGGCGTCACGGAGAGGTCGTCTGGCTGGAGGCGCCGGACGCGCAGTTCGTGGATCGCGAACACGACCTGGCCGCTCGCGTCCAGCAGGTCCATGTCGAACGCCATGGCCTCGCCGTCATTGGACAGCAGCCGCGCCACGGCGGTGTGCGGTGCTCCGTCCACGTCTCCAGGCATGTCCACGCGCCTCGCGCCCACGGGGACGTAGACGCTCGCCGGATCACCGGACAGGTGGATGGCGGTGCTCAGCGCCGTCATCAGCAGCCCGTTGACGATGGGCGGCTGGAGCAGGAAGCGCGGCTCCCACGCGCGGCCCTCCTGCGAGGGCTCGATGCGCGAGACGGACACGCCCGCCTGGACGCGCAGCCCGTCCATCGTCTGGTAGAACGGACCGATACCCAGGTGCGGGTTGCGGCCGTAGACGTCGTCCTGGGACAGCGTGAGGGGCCAGGACCCGAAGTCCGGCGGCGGCACGGTGGACGCGCCCGCGGGGCCGGTCAGCTCCCGCACCTGGCCCTTGAGGTGCAACCGCCCCGTCGGGCCTCCGTCGCTCTTCACCGCGAAGCGCCATCCGGCCGGCTCCTCGCGGAACAGCAGCGTGAGGGAGGTGGGCGCGTCATGGGCGCCAACGACCGGCGCACTGATGACCAGGTCATCCAGCTCCACGCGCGACAGGCCCAGGCGCGTCTTCGCCACGGAGTACACGAGCTCCAGGTACGCGTCCGTGGGGAACAGCGGACGGCCGAAGACCTCGTGCGCGCTCAGGCACGGGTTCTCCGACGCGGACGTCTGGAACGTGAATGTCAACGAGCCGCTCATGACTCCCCTGCTCCGTTCGACGACCGGGAGGCCGCGGACTCGGACACGGCGAAGAACAGGCGCTTGTCCGCGCGAGGTTCCGGCGCGCCTCCCGCCGCCACGGCCTGCGCGATGTAGGCGCCAAGCCGCTCCAGCGACGGATGCTCGTAGACCTTGCTCGGGCTGACCTTGATGGCGAAGCGCTGGTTCACCTTGTCCATGAACTCGATGCCGAGGACGGAATCGAGGCCCAGCTCCACCAGCGGACGGGAGGCTTCGATGGCCTCCGGGTCGGTGAACAGCACGCCGGCCAGCAGCGCGCGCAGCACCTGTGTCGTCTCCGGCACGGAGCTGACCGCCGCGGGAGCCGGGGCCTGCTGGGGCGCCACCGCGGTCGGGGGTGTCTTCACGTCCAGGCTCCGGGCCAGCCCGCTCAGGGTCTGCTCGCCCTGGAAGTGGACCGTGCGCAGGGACGTCCCGAACTCCTCGTTGACCTTGCGGAAGAACTCATCCGCGAGCACCGGATCCAGCCCGAGGTCCGCCAGGGGCTCGTTCACGCCCACGGCCGCGGCGTCCACGAAGAGGACCTGCGCCAGCAGGGCCCGGAGGCGCTCGACGGGAGGCAAGGCGCCAGGCCGGGAGGACTCCGGGACGGGTGCGGCGGCCACGGGCATTGGCGCGGCGACCGGCGCCGGGGGGACGGCCACGAGCGTCGGCGCGGCGACCTGCGCCGGGGGGACGGCCACGGGCATTGGCGCGGCGACCGGCGCCGGGGTGACGGCCACGGGCATTGGCGCGGACGATTGAGACGCGACGGGCTTCGTCACTTCGGCCGCCACGGGGAGCCTCAGCGTGAGCTTGCCGGGACGCGCCACGGGAGCCTCCGCGGCCACGGGCGTCACGGGCGCCCGGGGCGGAGCCTGCACCGGGGGCGCGACCGGCTCCACCACGGGCCTGGGCTCGGGGACGGCCTGCGCCGCGACGGGCATCGGCGTGTGCAGGTCGTACCAGTGGGCCTCCTCCACGAACGGATAGGTCGGCAGCGGGACGCGGCGGCGCGCGCGGCCTTCGTGCAGCAGGCGCCAGTCCACGTCCACGCCCAGGGTCCACAGCTGGCAGAGCTTCGGGAGCCGGCCGTTGCGCGCGAGCGTGCGCAGGTACAGCGCGCCTTCCTCGCCCTCGATGAGCAGGCCCACCGCCGCGCCGTGCTCCGCCTTTCGGCCCAGGAACACCCCTTCCGTCTCCGGGGCCCCCGACGTGAAGGCCTTCAGCTTCGCGAGCAACTCCTGCCGGTTCGACGCGAGCACCGCCAGCCGGACGGCCATGGCCTCGCGGCCCACCTGCGTGGTGTACGCGACGTCCTGGAGCGCGACGGCCGGGCCCCGGGCCTCCAGGTCCTGGAGCAGGTCCGCCGCGTACCGGCGGAGGACCGCGTCCGTCCTCGCGGAGAGGACGAACACCTGGGCTTCCGCGTCCTCCTGACGGGGCGCGGGGGACTCCACGTGCTCTTCAATCACCAGGTGGGCGTTCACGCCGCCGAAGCCGAAGGAGCTGAGGCCCGCCACGCGAGGGCCCCGGGGGCTCTCCCACGCCTGGAGCGAGCCCGGGAGGTAGAACGGCGACCCCTCCAGGTCCACGTAGGGGTTGCGCTCACGGAAGTGGGCGTTGGCGGGGAGCTTCCGGTGCTTCAGGGCCAGCAGCACCTTCACCAGCCCGGCCATGCCCGCGGCGGCCTCCAGGTGCCCGGCGTTCGTCTTCACCGCGCCCAACGCACAGCGCGCGTCCGTGGCGGTGTCCTCCCCGGAGAGCTGGCGGAAGGCCTTCTTGAGCGCGTTGACCTCGATGGGGTCGCCCAGGCTGGTCCCCGTGCCGTGCGCTTCGATGTATGAGACGCGCGACGGGGCGATGCCCGCCTCCCGGTAGGCACGCACGAGCAGGTCGGCCTGGGCGTTGGGGTTGGGAGCGGTGAGGGAGTTGGCGCGGCCCGCGTGGCCCACCACCGCGGCGCGCACGATGCCGCGGATGGTGTCACCGTCCTCCAGCGCCTTGCGCAGCGGCTTGAGCACCACGGCGGCGCACCCCTCGCCGCGCACGTAGCCGTTGGCGTCCTTGTCGAACGTCTTGCACTGCCCGTCGGGGCTCAACATCCCCGCCTTGTCGAACGCGAGGAAGAGCGTGGGCGCGAGCAGCAGGTTCACACCGCCCGCGATGGCCACGTCGCACTGGCCGTCACGCAGGGCCGCCACCGCGCGCTGCACCGCCACCAGTGAGCTGGAGCAGGCCGTGTCCACCGGCTCGCTGGGGCCGGTGAAGTTGAACAAGTAGGAGATGCGGTTGACGAGGATGGAGTGGAACACGCCCGTCGACGTGAGCCCGTCGATGGGTGCGTTGCGCGCGCGCAGAAGCTCCGTGTAGTCGGAGGTCGCGACCCCCACGAAGAGCCCCACCCGGGCTCCCCACCAGTCCGACATCCGATAGCCGGCGTCCTCCACGCCCTGCCACAGCGTGCGCAGGAAGACGCGCTGCTGCGGATCCATGAAGTCCGCTTCCCGCGCGGAGATGCCGAAGAACTCCGCGTCGAAGTGCTCCGGGTGCGGGATGAAGCCGCCCCGCTTGCCGCGCACCGCGTCCAGCAGGCCCGGCACCGCCTGGCCATAGGCCGCCTTCCACCAGTCCCAGCGCTGCTCGGGGATGGGGGTGACCAGGTCCTCGCCCGCCTCCAGGCGCTTCCAGAACTGCTCCAGGTTCTCCGAGCGCGGCATGACGCCACTGACGCCAATGATGGCGATGGCGTCCTGTGCCGTCCGCGAACCCACGGGCTCGTGACGCACGGGCGCCGCTGCCGGAGGAGCCTTTGCCGCCGCTGGAGCCATGGGGCCGGCCATGGCCGGTGCACGGCGCGGTTCGACGGCGACGGCGGGCGCCGCGGGTACGGCGGGCGTCGCCGGCCGCACGGAGGCCACGTGGTCCGCCAGCGAGGCCAGCGTGGCGTGCTCGAAGAAGATCGCGGGCGACAGCTCCGTGCGGAAGTGCTCGTTCAGCGCGTTGGCGAACTGGGTGAAGGTGATGGAATCGAAGCCGTACTCGCGCAGGTCCTCGTTGGGGTGGATGTCCTGGCGGCCCACGCGGAGCAGCCGCGACATGATGGCCACCATGTCCGCGCGAACCTGTCCGGCCGCGTCCCCGGCCGGAGCCTCCGCGCGGCGGGCGGGGGCCTGGGCCCCGAGCAGGCCGTCAATCCTGTCCTTGTTGCCAGCGATGACCATGAGCTGCGACTCCCTGAATGTGAGCGCTCGTTCGAACGCCTTGAGACCTTCATCGCGAAGCAGCGGACGCAGTCCCATCGTCGTCGCCAGCAATGCCTCGCTCGCCGGATCCACCGTCATGCCGCCGTCGCGCCAGAGCGGCCAGTCGAGCGACACCGTCTGCCCGGACCGCTCACCCCGCTGCCGCAGCGCCTCGCGTTGCCACGCGAACGCATCAAGGAAGGCGTTGGCGTACGCGTAGTCACCCTGCCCCGTGTTGCCCAGCACCGCGGACACCGAGGAGAAGAGGACGAAGGCGTCCAGCGGTTCACCGCGGGTCGCCGCGTCCAGGTGCATGGCGCCCAGCAGCTTCGGGCGCAGCACCTCCTCCAGTTCCCGCCGCGTCTTCTTCAGCAGGAAGGCATCGCGGCGGACGCCCGCGCCATGCAGGACGACGTGCAGGGCACCGAAGTGCTCGCGCGTCGCGCGCACCCAGGCCGCGACGTCCTCCTGATTGCTGACGTCCCCCTGGAGATGGAGGACCCGCGATGCATCACCCAACCGCGCGAGCCGGGCCTGCTTCGCCGCGTCCAGCGCGGAGCGGCCGGTGAGCACCACACGCGCGTCGTGATGGCGGACGAGGTGCTCCGCGAAGAGCAGGCCCAGGCCTCCAGCGCCACCGGTGATGAGGTGCACACCGCCCCGCCGGAGCGCGGATGCCGCGCTGGCCGGAGCCTCCACGCCCGCCCAACGCCGCGTGAGCCGCAGCTCCCCGTCGTAGGCGACGTCCGAGCAGCCCGGGGACACCGCGGAGAGCTCCCGCCACAGCAGCGCCGCCGTTTCCCTCGCGGGTCGGGCGTCGAGGCCCACGCTCGCGCAGGAGAGTCCGGACTTCTCGCGCACCAGGGTCCGCAACAGGCCACCGGGCGCGGCGAGCACGGGGCTCGCGTCGGTGCCCGTGGGGTACGCGTACACCAGCGACACCTGGGGTGCCGCGCGCGCCTGGAGCAACGCCTGGAAGAGGAAGAGCAGCGAGAGTCCGCTCGCGGCGATCCGCGCATCCAGCGACGCGGCCCGAGCCTCGCCCGAGCGCAGCGACGCCACCTGGAGGATGCGCGTGGGACGGATGCCTTCGCGCAGCAGGGATTCGACGAGCGACTGGTAGCTGGCGGGATCCTCCACGTCCACCGTGAAGCCACCCTGCGACGGGCCCAGGGCCACGGGAACCAGCCGCGCGCCCTCCCCCGCCGCGTGCAGCTCCGTCCGAAGCGCGGAGACGAGAGCCTCGTCCGCCCCCAGCACCAACACGTCGCCCGAGGTGGGCGCACGCATGGCGGGCAGCGGCGTCTCATGCCACTCCGGCCGGTAGAAGTACGGACCGGTGCCCGGCGCTGCTTCCGGCTCCGGAGCGGCCATGCGGCCCAGGAACACGTCGCGCAGCGTGGCGAACACGCGCCCCGTGCCGTCCGCGAGGTCGATGTCGAAGCGGAAGCCCTCGCGCGAGGGCTCGCCCCTCCGGACGTGGGCGTGCGGTCCCTGACCGGGCTCGCCCAGCACGTCCAGCGCGCCCAGGGAGAACGGCACATGGGCCTCCGTGGCGTGCCCGGCATGCAGTAGCAGCGCCAGCGCCGACTGCAATGCGCCGTCCAGCAGGGACACCCACGCGTCCTCACGCCGCTCCCGGGGGTCGACCTCCAGGCTCGCCAGCGCTTCGCCCGTGCCCAGCGACACCCGTCCGATGCGCTGGAACCTCGCGCCATACCGCAGGCCCAGCGCGCTGAAGGCGGCGTAGCAGGCCGCCCCCGTCTTCAGGACCGGGCACCTTTCGCGTGCGCCCCTGAGGTCCAGCGCGTGCACCGGCGCCGCGTCCCCCGCCAGCACCGAGCCTTCGGCGTAGCAGCGCCGCTCCGTGCCCGCCCCCGACCAGAGGCCGAAGCGGATCCGGTCCTCCTTGGATTCGAGCGACAGCTCCACCTGCGCGCTGCCCCGCACCGATAGCGGCCTCATCCACACCGCGTTCCGGATGCGGCGCACCCGCGCTCCAGGGCCCGTGAGCCCTTCGGTGGCGAGCAGCTTCGCGAGCATGAAGACACCCGGCAGCGTTGGCTCACCGTGGAGCACGTGGTCCGCGAGCAGCGGCTCCTGCTCCGACAGCGTCTGCTCTATCGCCGGGCCGTCGTTCCCAGGATGCTCCCGCCGGCCGAGCAGCGGCTCCTGCTCCGGCAGTCCCTGAGCGGGCGCCGGTGGCGTGGGCGCGTCGATCCAGAAGCGCTCCCGCCGGAACGGGTACGTCGGCAGGCTCACGATGCGGCCTGACGCTCCGTCCAACGCGCGCGCCGGGTCCAGGCTCCCGCCCTGCCGCCAGGCCTCCGCCAGACGGTTCAGCTCCGTGGAGCGGGCGTCCTCACCAGCCGCGGCTTCGCGCGGATACGCCGCGAGCGCTGCGCGCAGCATGTCCCGGTCGCGGGCCACCACCGCCCACCGGGTGTTGAACGCGTTGCGTCCCACCATCAGCGTGTGGGCGACATCCGCCAGGGAGCACGCCCGGCCCTCCTCGGTGTCGAGGAACGCCAGGAGCCGCGCCACCTGCTCCTTCAGCCGCTCCGCGTCGCGGGCAGAGAACACGAACAGCCGCGGCGCCGGAGCCTCCTCGCGGACGGCCTCCGCCCGCGGGAACTCCTCCAGGATGAGGTGCGCGTTCGAGCCCCCCGCGCCGAACGAGCTGATGGCCGCGATCCGGGCCCGTCCGGACGGGGCCTCCCAGCCGCGCGTCTGCTTCACCACCTGGAACGGCGTCCGTGTCAGGTCCAGCTTCGGGTTCTCCACGTCGCCATGCAGGCTGCGCGGGAGCACCTGGTGGCGCATCGCGAGCGCGACCTTGATGACCGCCGCGATGCCCGCCGCGGCCTCCAGGTGCCCGATGTTCGACTTCACGGAGCCGATGGGACAGGGACGCCCGGGCCCCCGCTGCTCACCGAACGCGAGCTGGAGGCCCCGGATTTCAATGGGGTCGCCCAGCGACGTGCCGGTGCCGTGGCACTCCACGTAGCCGATGTCCTCCGGCCCCACCGCCGCGCGCGCCATCGACTTCTGGATGAGCTGGGCGTGCTGCTCCGGATTGGGGACGGTGAACCCCGCGGCCTTGCCACCGTGGTTGCTCGCCGAGCCCCGGATGACCGCGTGGATCCGGTCGCCGTCCGCCAGCGCCGCGGCGAGCGGCTTGAGCAGCACCGCGCCCACGCCCTCGCCCGGGACGTAGCCGTCCCCGCCCTCGCCGAAGCTGCGGCAGCGGCCGTCCGAGGACAGGAACTTCGCCTGGCTCAGGTAGATGTACTTGCCCGGGTGGATGGACAGGTTGACGCCACCGGCGACCGCCATGTCGCACTCGCCCGTCAGCAGGCTCTGGCAGGCCAGGTGGATGGACACCAGCGACGACGAGCAGGCGGTGTCCACCGCGAGGCTCGGCCCCTTGAAGTCCATGAAGAAGGAGGCGCGGTTCGCGATGGCCCAGGACAGCGAGCCGGGGCCCTTGTAGTCGCCCTGGAGCAGCCCCTTCTCGTGCGCGAGCAGTGAGTACTCGTTCCACATGGAGCCCACGAACAGGCCCACGCTCTGCTGCGCGTAGCGCTTGCGGGCCGCGTAGCCCGCGTCCTCCAGCGTCTCCCAGACGCACTCCAGGAACAGCCGCTGCTGAGGATCCATCTCCTCCGCTTCCTTGGGGGAGATGTTGAAGAACAGCGGGTCGAAGCGGTCCACGTCCTCGAGGAACCCGCCCCAGCGGCCATAGGAGCGCGCCCCCACGTCGGAACGGCTGCCCTGGATGGCGCTCGCGTCCCACCGCTCCAAGGGGATTTCCTGGATGCAGTCGACGCCGTCCACGAGGTTGCGCCAGAAGTCCCCCACCGTCCGCGCGCGGGGAAAGCGTCCGCTCATCCCGATGATGGCGATGTCGTAGCCCTGGCGGACCGGCGCGGCGCGAACGGGCTCGGGCGGCGCGGGAGTGGCCACGGGAGCCTCTGGCTCCGCGGGCCCCGACAGGCCCTCCTTTTCAAACCAGGCCACGAGCTTCTGGAGGTTCGGGTGCTCGAACAGCAGCGTGGGCGGCAGCTCCCGGAACGTCCGGTTCAGCTGCGACATCAGCTCCTGGAGGATGAGCGAGTCGAGCCCCATGGTGAAGAACGACTCCGTCGCGTCGAAGCCGGGACCGGGCAGGCCCAGCCGCGTCGCGACGAGCTCGCGCAGGTAGGCCTCCACGTCGCGCTTCGGCGCGCCCTGCTCCCGGGCTGGCCGGACCGGGGCCGCGGGGGCCTCCGCTCCCTGCACGAGCACCTGCACGTGCTCCTGCTGGGACAGCGCGGCGGTGAAGGCCTTCACGCCTTCGGCCACGGGGATGGGCCGCAGGTGGCGCAGCGCTCCGGTGAGCCCCTCCGCCATGCCCACGCCTTCCCACAGCGGCCAGTTCACGACCCGGCTCCGGCCCGGCGCGCCGCTCCGGTCGCGGAAGGCCATGAAGGCGTCCAGGAAGCTGTTGCCCGCGGCGTAGTCCGCCTGCCCCACGTTTCCCGTCAGGGCCACGATGGACGAGAAGCCGATGAAGAACTCCAGCGGCTGCGAAAGCGTGGCCTGGTGCAGGTGCAGCGTGCCCGCGAGCTTCGGGGCGAGCACGCGCTGGAAGTCCTCCCAGCCCTTGGTCATCAGCAGCCGGTCGTTCAGCACGCCGCCCAGGTGCAGCACGCCGTGCAGCGGACCGAAGTCCCGGGTGATGCGGCGAACGACGCCGTCGACCTGGGCGCCGTCCGTCACGTCGCAGCGCAGGAAGTGGACTTCACACGCGCGGGACGCCAGGTCCCCCAGCGGCGCCCGCACCGAACGGCCCAGCACGAAGACCCGGCAGGCCACGCGCGACGCCAGCGCGTCCAGCAGGGCACGGCCAATGCCGCCGCCGCCGCCCACGAGCAGGTAGTTCTTCCCGGCGCTGAAGGGGTTCACCGCCCCGGCCAGGTCCACCACCACGCCCCGCAGCTCCCGCATGAGCCGGCGTCCGTGGCGCCACGCCACCGGCTCCTCCGCCGGCTGCGCGGCGGTGCCTTCGCGAAGCAGCGCGTCCAGGCCCGCGTCGCCCGCGGTGTCCACGTCCACCAGCACCACCTGGAGCCGGGGACTCTCCCGCATCGCCGTCTTGGCCAGCCCCAGCAGCGCCGCCGCCGCGAAGCCCGTGCCCCGGTCCGTCGCGGTCGCGACGAAGGCCTCGCGCACGGCCACGACGATGCGCAGCTCCCGGTCGCTCGCGCGGGACAGGTGCGCCTTCACCAGGTCGAAGAGCGTGCGCAGGGCGCGCTCCGCCTCCGCGAGTCCGGAGGACTCCAACGCCTCCAGGAAGTAGAGCGTGGCCGCGCCGGATGCGCGCGTCAGCGCCTCCACCAGCGCCGCGACGTCACCCTCCGGGGACACCGCCCGCACGGTGCCGTGCACCGGTCGCGCCCGCTCCACGAACGCCTGGACCCGCGTGCCGACGACAGCGGCGCTCGGGGCCGGAGTCCGCGCGGCGGGCAGAGGAGCTTCGCTCCAGTGCGGCGCCTTCATCTCCCAGCCAGCGGGAGTCCTGGCCGCCAGCGAGCTGTCCGCGCGCTGGTAGATGACCTCGTGCAGCTCCAGCACCCGCCGGCCCTCCAGGTCCTGGCCGGTCACCTCCACGCAGAAGCGGTGCTCACCGCCCTTCGCGGGCTTGCGCTCCAGGTGGAGCCGGAGGACCTGCGGCAGCGCCCCGAAGCACCGCAGCGCGCCCACGAACGCCGGGACGAACCGGTCCTTTCCGAAGACGAGCGGACCGCCCACGTACCCAGTCAGCAGGCCCGCCTGGAGCACGGTGTCCAGGATGTGGGGCAGCAGCGCGTCGCCCTGCTCGCGCAGGCCCGCGGTGGACAGCTCCGCGAAGCACGACGCCTGCGCGCCGCCGAAGCGCCGCAGCAGCCGCAGGGACTCGCCGTACTGGAAGCCGCTGGCGGCCAGCCCCGCGTAGAGGGTGGCCACGTCGTGCACCGTGTAGAGGCCGTCCGTCGCCATGGGCGCGTCGCTCCGGGCGCGCCCTTCCCCTTCCCGCCCCACCTCCGCCTGGCTCAACCCGACGCCGTCCGCGGACACGCGCGACACGTCACCGTCCAGCACGGCGCGCAGCTCCACGGGCTGGCTCACGATGCCCGGCGTGTGGAAGACGACGTTGCGCAGCGACGCGCGCTCCCCCAGCCCCGCGTCCCTCGCCGCGCGCAGGGACAGGCTCATCATCAGCGCGCCGGGGATGAGCCGGTGGCCCGCGACCACGTGGTCCCGGAGGATGGGGTCCTCCGGCGACAGCGCGAGCCGGGCCCCCGTATCCGGGGACGCGTGCGACGGCGCCTCGGACACCTCACGGTCGCGGATCCAGAAGGCCTCGCCTTCGAAGGGATACGGCGGCAGCGGCGCCCGCGCGTAGCTTCCCGCGGGGTGCAGCCGCTCCCAGGCGATGGCCGCGCCCCGCTCCCACAGCGACAACACGGTGCGGTCGAAGAGCTCCCCCAGGTCGGTGGCCTCCGCCGCGTCCAGGCCGGGCTCCTCGATGACGTGGAGACCCGAGGGCGCCTGTCCTGACGGCGCCTCCAGCGCGGCCTGGAGCCAGTCCTCGCGGTCCGGCTGCCAGGCGAAGCGCTCCAGCAGGGGGTGCGGCTCCAGGCTCGGCGCCGCCTCCGCCGCGGACTGCGCGGCGCGGGCCAGCGACGCCAGGTCCGGCGTGTCGGACACCATCAACTCCACCGCCGCGGGCCTGGACAGCAGCCCCTCCGCGACCAGGCCGATGAGCTCCGTCAGCCGCGCGTCCGGGGCGAGCGGACGGGACTGGAAGCTCCACTTGGTGCTGAGCTTGCGGAACGCGCTCTCCACCGCGACGAACAGCAGCAGGCGGCGGCGGTCCTTCCCGGCGCCGGACACCTGGGCGTCGTGGAGGAAGCGCTCCATCGTGAAGCCCAGCGGGGAGAGCGCGCCATCCCACTCCTCCAGGAAGCGCTGGAAGGTGCGCTGCCCGTGGAACAGCTGCCGCGCGCGCGTCACACAGGCCGCGAGCGCCTCGTCCGGAAGCTCCACGTCCGCGACGAGGTGGGCCAGGTACTCCGGCCGGATGGACACCGAGGGGATGATCCGGCGGCTCACGGGATCGAGCACGCCCATGGCGGGGGAGCGCACGCGCGCGTTCCCCGGCTCCGCGCCGGACACGAGCGCGAGCGCCTCTTCTGGCGGGAGCATTCCGGAGAGGGCGAGCGCGACGGCGAAGCCGTGCTGTCCGCCGTGCACCTCCCGGGGGTGGAAGCCCAGGTCGCCCAGCGTCGCCCAGAAGGCATACCGGACGAGGCAGGACAGCACCGGCCGCGCCTTCTGGGACCATGACGCCGCGCGGAAGGCCGTCGCCAGGCCGCCGCGCACTCCCGGCACCGTGCACGCCTTCAGCAGCGCGTCCACGCGGTCGCGGAACAGCGCGTTGCCCTCATAGAGCGGCCGCACGCTCCGGAAGCCGGTGACGGCGTGCTCGCGAAGGACCAGCGTGCCAGGCGCGGTGGAAGGCCCCGCGGCCGTCCGGCCCGCGCCGTCCAGGAACGCGCGCAGCTCCGCGGCGCTCCCGACGAGCGCCCCGCGCCGCAGCGGATAGTGGGCCGCGGCCACGGCGTTCGTCACGCACACGTCGCCCAGCGCCGCGTCCTCCAGGCCGTCCTTCTCCAGCCACTCGCGCCACTGCTCCGCCCGGCGCGCGAAGCTGCCCGGCGACTTCGCGGACAGCAGGAACAGGTGCTTGCGGCCCGCATCGCGCAAGGAGCGGGCCGGCTCCGCCGCGTCCTCCAGGTGCTCCTCCAGCACGACGTGCGAGTTCGCGCCGCCGATGCCGAAGGAGCTGACGCCCGCCCGGCGGGGCTCGCCCGTGACGGGGCGCGGCCAGGCGGAGGGCTCCTGCGCGACGGTGAAGGGCGTCTGGGGAAAGTCGATGATGGGGTTGAGCGTCGTGACGTTCAGCGACTTCGGCACCTGGCCGTGCCGCATCATCAGCAGCACCTTGATGACGCCCGCGACGCCCGCCGCGGCCTCCAGGTGGCCGATGTTCGTCTTGACCGAGCCCAGCTTCGCGAACCGCACGTCCGGCGTGGAGTGGCGGAAGGCCCGCGTCAGCGCCTCCACCTCGATGGGGTCTCCCAGCGACGTGCCGGTGCCGTGCGCCTCCACGTAGCCGATGCTCCGGGCGCTGATGCCCGCGGACTCGATGGCGGCCAGGATGACGTCCCGCTGCGCGTCGATGCGCGGCGCCGTCATGGACGCCGTGCGGCCTCCGTGGTTGACGGCCGAGCCCTTCACCACGCCATGGATGCGGTTGCGGTCCCTGCGCGCGTCGTCCCGGCGCTGGAGCAGCAGCACGCCCACGCCGTCCCCCGGCACGTAGCCGTCCGCGTCCTTGTCGAACGTGCGGCAGCGCCCGTTGGGGCTCAGCATGCGGGACTTCGACCAGGTGACGTACTTCCAGGGGTGCAGGTTGAGGCTGACGCCCGCGACCAGCGCGTAGTCGCTCTCGCCCCGCTCCAGCGAGCAGCGGGCTTCATGGAGCGCCACCAGCGAGGAGGCGCACGCCGCGTCGATGGTGAAGCTCTTGCCCTGGAAGCCGAAGGCGTACGACAGGCGGTTGGCCAGGATGCAGACGTAGTTGCCCGTGCCCGCGAAGCTGTCCGCCTGGACGTCCGGGTGGACCGCCTCCTGGTGGTAGTCCGTGGCCATCACGCCCGCGAACACGGAGGTCCGCTTCGCGCGCAGCTCCGACAGCGGGACGCCCGAGTCCTCGATGCAGTGGAGCGTCTCCTCCATCAGGAGCCGCTGCTGCGGATCCATGCTCTTCGCCTCGCGCGGCGAGATTTCGAAGAAGCGGTTGTCGAAGCGCTCCACGCCGTCCACGAGCCCGCACCAGCGGCTCACCGACGTGCCCGGCCGGTCGATGTCCGGCGAGTAGAACTTCCGGGTGTCCCAGCGGCTGGGGGGAATCTCGCGGATGCAGTCCCGCCCGGCCATCAGGTTGTCCCAGAACGCGCGGGCATCGCCGGCCAGGGGGAAGCGGCAGGCGAGCCCGATGACGGCCACCCCGGGTGCCTTTGCGCTCGCGGCCATCACGCCACCCCTGCCGCGCCAGCGCTCGGACGCATGCCCACGAGCAGCCGCGAGAGCTTGCCCAGCGTCTGGTTCTCGATGACCTGCATCGGGTTGATGCTGAGCTCCAGCGCGTGGTTGAGCTGCTTCACCAGCTTGATGGTCATGATGGAGTCGAGCCCCATGTCCTTGAACTCGACGCCGTCCTGGATGGAGTCGGGCTGCGTGCCGAGGATGGCCGCCAGCGCCACGCGGATGAGGCCCAGCTCCCGGCCGGGCTCCTCCGCGGCCTCCTTCTTCGCGGGGGCCTCCACCGCCGGAGTGGCGCGGCCCAGCGCCCTGGGTTCGAGGCTCGGCTCGAAGGGCACCTCGTCGAACCAGTAGCGCTTGCGCGCGAACGGATACACCGGCAGCGACAGCCGCCGGGGCTTCGGGCCGGAGCGATTCAGCGCCCGCCAGTCCACGTCCTCGCCCGCCACCCAGCGAGCGCACAGCGCGTCAGGCTTCAGGGCTTCCGCGCCCTGCGCCGCGGACTCCTGGCCCCCACCGCGCAGCCCCTGGAACCGGCCCTTCGCCGGAGCGGAGCCCACGTGGATGGCCCCCGCGGGGCCCGCCTCTCCGCGCAGGAAGGCGTCGACGAGCCGGGTCAGCTCCGGCACGTCCCGCGCCACGAAGGCCACGCGCTCCTTCATCGCCATGCGCCCCGTCTGGAGCGTGTGCGCGAGGTCCCGGAGCGACAGCCCGCCCGCGCTCCCGGAGGCCACCGGCGCGGCGAACGCGTTGAACACCGCCCCCAGCGTCTGCGCGCTGGCCAGGGCCTTCACCTGCTGCGTCGTCCCCAGCCGCGCGTTCGCCTCCTCCACCAGCCGGGAGAGCGCGTGCGCGCCGAAGCCCAGGTCCACCCGGAGCTCGTCCTCGTCGAGCGCCGCCTCCGCCACGCCCAGGATGCGCGCGGCGACGTCCCGCAGCACCGCCCTGCCCTCGTGCGCCGGGACCGCCGGGGCGCCCCCCGCGTTGGCCCGCAGGTGCGCCGCCAGCCGGCCCAGGGAGGCCTTCAGCACCTCCGGGGTCTGCGCGGAGACCGGCACCACGAACGGCCCCGCGTCCGGCGCGGACACGGCGGGCCTGGCGGCGACGTACTCCTCCAGGACGACGTGCGCGTTGACGCCGCCGAAGCCGAAGGAGCTCACCGCCGCGCGGCGCGGCAGCGATGCGCCGTCGTCGCCCACCAGGGGCTCCCAGGGCTTCGTCTCTTCCAGGATGTAGAGCGGCGAGTCGTCGAGCTGGATGTACGGGTTCAGCTTCTCGAAGTGGGCGTTCTTCGGCAGCACGCCATGCTTCAGCGCGAGCGCGGCCTTCACGAGCCCCGCGATGCCGGCGGCGGTCTCCAGGTGCCCGATGTTCGTCTTCACCGCGCCGATGCCGCAGTGCTTGCGCGTTGACACCGGCTGGCCCCTGCGCCGGGCGAACTCCTTGAAGACGTCCTTGAGGGCGTTGAGCTCGATGGGGTCCCCGAGCGCCGTGCCCGTGCCATGCGTCTCGAGGTAGCCGAGCGAGGACGGGTCGAGGCCCGCCTGCTCCCAGGCGGCGACGATGACGTCGCGCTGGGCCATGGGGTTGGGTGCGGTGATGGAGGCGGTGTGGCCGCCGTGGTTCATCGCCGCGCCCTTGATGACGCAGTAGATGGGGTCGCCATCCTCCACGGCCTGGCGCAGCGGCTTGAGCAGGACGGCGCCCACGCCCTCGCCGCGCGCGTAGCCGTCCGCCCGGCTGTCGAAGGTCCGGCAGCGGCCATTCGGGCTGAGCATGCCCGCGTCGTTGAAGGCCACGTAGAGGTTGGGGCTCAGCAGCGTGTTGACGCCACCGGCGACGGCCACGGTGCACTCGCCGCGCTGGAGCGCCTCCACGGCCTTGCGCACCGCCACGAGCGAACTGGAGCACGCGGTGTCCACGGGCTCGCTGGGGCCGGTGAAGTTGAGCAGGTACGAGACGCGGTTGGGGAGCATCGCGTGCGCGTTGCCCGTGGCCATGTGCGCGGTGGCCTGACGCTCCAGCAGCAGGTTCGTGTAGTCGTGGTTCGCCACGCCGACGAACACGCCCACGCGCTCGCCCCAGTGCGACAGCGGATCCTGGCCCGCGTCCTCGAAGGCCTTCCACACGGCCTCGATGAACAGCCGGTGCTGCGGGTCCATCAGCCGCGCCTCTTGCGGCGACAGGCCGAAGAACTCCGGGTCGAACTGGTCCACGCCCGGCATGAACCCGCCCCAGCGCAGCGCGGGCGCCTCCTTCGCGAGCACCCCCGCGTTCCAGCGTCCCGAGGGGACCTCCGTCACCAGGTCATGGCCCTGGAGCAGGTGCTCCCAGAAGGCCTGGGGGTCTTCCGAGCCCGGGAACACGCCGCTCACGCCGATGATGGCGATGGGCTCGGACGTGGACACCGGGGCCGCCGGAGCGGCCCGCACCTCACGCGCGGGAGCACGCGGCGCTGGCACCGGCGCCACGGGGGCACGCCCCTGGTAGTGCGCGGCGAGGGTGCTCTCGAACTTCTGGTGGAGCGTCCGGGCGAAGCCCTGGATGGACACGTGGCCATAGAACAGGGGCGGCGTCGCGTCCAAACCGAGCCGCGTGTTCAGCGCCTCCACCATCTGCACGACGCGCATGGAGTCCAGGCCGTACTGGCTCATGTCGTCCTCCACGCTGAGCTCCTCCGGCCGCACCTTGAGGACGTGGCAGAGGATGTCCTTCAGGTCCTCGCCCACCGCGGCCACCAGGGCCTCCGCGTCCCGCGCGGGGACGGCGGTCTCCACCGGAGCGGAGGAGTGCGAAGGCGTCACCGGCGCCGGTCCAATCCAGCACCGGCGCCGAGCGAACGGATAGCCGGGCAGCGAGAGTCGCGCGGGCGGCGTGCCCGCATGGAGCGAACGCCAATCCACGCGCGTGCCCGAGACCCACTGCTCCGCGACCTGGAGCAGCGCGTCCCGAGTCCGAGCGGTTCCCACGTCCCGCGCGGGGCCTTCGTCCGTGCCTCGGACGTGCCCCATGCGCAGCCCCGGCAGGGCCTTGCTGGAGAGGAAACCGTCCAACGACTCGCGCAGCTCGCCGAGTGATTCCACGACGAACGCCGCGCGCTCCTCGAGCGGCTCGCGGCCGACCTGGAGCGTGTACGCGATGGACGCGACGTCGGAGTCGAACAGCGTGTCCCGGTGCCGGGAGAGGTGGTCCGCCAGGTTCCGGGCATGGGCCTGGAGCCGCTCCGCGCTCTTCGCCGACAACGGCACGAGCACCGGCCGGGCCGTGGCGGCGCCCTGCCGGGGCCGGGCCTCGCGGTACTCCTCCACGATGAGGTGGGCGTTCGCGCCGCCCGCGCCGAAGGCACTGATGCCCGCGCGCAGCGGAGCCTCCTGGCCGTCCTGCGACGGGCCAGGGCGCCACGGGGCCAGCGCGCCCTGGAGGCGGAAAGCGGAGTCCGCCAGCTCCAGCTCCGGGTTGGGCGTCCCGGCGTGCGGCGAAGGGAACAGCTCCCGCGTCCGGAACTGGAGCAGCACCTTCGTCAGCGCCGCGATGCCCGACGCGGACTCCAGGTGTCCGACGTTCGCCTTGATGGAGCCGACCGCGCAGAAGCCCTTCTCCGGCGTGTGCCGGGCGAAGGCCTGCTTCAGGCCTGACACCTCGATGGCGTCCCCCATGGAGGACCCCGCCGCGGCGCACTCCACGTAGGAGATGGACCGCGCCGGCACGCGGGCGCGGCGCAGAGCCTCGTCGATGACGTCCGCCTGGGCCTGGGGATTGGGCGCCAGGTAGCCCGCCGTCTTCCCGCCCGCGTTGATGCTGGAGCCCTTGATGACGCCGTGGATGAGGTCCCCGTCCGCCCGCGCGCGGGCCAGCGGCTTGAGGACCACGAGCCCCGCGCCCTCGCCGTCGATGAAGCCGTCCGCCCGCTCACCGAAGCTGCGGGTGCTGTCGCCCTTCGTGAGCAGGCCCGCGTGGGCCAGCCGCTCCAGGTGGTCCGGGTGCAGGATGAGGTTGACGCCGCCCGCCAGGGCCAGCTCGCACTCGCCGCGCAGCAGGCTCTGGCAGGCCAGGTGGATGGCGGTGAGGGACGCCGAGCACGCGCTGTCCACCGCGAAGCTGGGGCCGCGCAGGTTGAACCAGTAGGAGATGCGGTTGGCGATGGACCAGAACCGGCTGCTCGAACGGTTCGGCGTGCCCTCCGCCGAAGCGCGCGCACCCAGCCATTCGTAGTCCGGGTTCATCGCGCCAATGAAGACTCCGGCCTTCAGCGGCTGGCTCAGGAGCGCGCCGCGCGGCTGGCCCGCGTCCTCCAGCGCGTGCAGGGCCAGCTCCAGCAGGATGCGCTCCTGCGGATCCATCTCCTCGGCCTCGCCGGGCGAGATGCTGAAGAACAGCGGGTCGAACCGGTCCACGTCCTCCAGGAAGGCGCCGTGGCGGACGCCGCCCTCCGCCCCATTCCAGCGCGCGGCGGGGATGGCGCTGAAGGCGCTCCGACCCGCGCGGAGGTTGTCGAGCAGCGCGTCCAGCGTCGGCGCGCCGGGGTAGCGGCCGGAGAGCCCCGTGATGGCGATGTCCTGGGACTCGGCCTGCTGGGGACGCTCCTCGGAGGGCGTGCCGCGCGAAGGACGCCGCTCGAAGGAGACGGTCTCCTGGCGCGGTGCCGGAACGGACGCGGCGCCGGCGGTGCCCACCACCCGCGTCAGCTCCGCGACCTTGTGCTGCTCCAGGTATCCCGCGAGCGCGCGCACCGTGAGCTGTTCGAAGAGCAGCGTGGACGGCAGCCGGCCCAGGTCCTTCTCGAAGCGGCGGCGGACCTCCAGGCCCAGCAGTGAGTCGACGCCGTACGCGTCGAAGGTCGCGTCGTCACCCAGCGCGCCGGGGGACTGCTTGAGGACCTCCGCGAACACGCGCTTGACGTAGGCGCGGGTGCCGCCCTCCACCGGCGCGGTGACCGGAGCGGACACGGGCGAAGGACGCACGGGGGCGGCCTCGCGGACCACGGGCTTCGCGGCGGGGGCACGCGCCTCACGCGCACGCACGGCGATGCCGTCGCTCTGCGCCAGGAGGACGCTCTGCCACTCCTGGCCGGGGGACAGGCCCGGGAGCCCGCACGCGGACGCGCCCAGGAAGCCCTCGCGCGCCAGGAGCATCTTCCACGTCTCGCGGCTGACGACCGGCGAGCCCGGGATGCGGTGCTCCTCGTCGCGGTACAGCCACCAGCCCTTCATGGTGCCGAACGTCAGCGTCGCGAAGTCGCGGGCGGCGATGGTCTCGTTGAGGACGAGCAGGCCGTGCCGGCGCAGCATCCCCTTGATGCGGCGCAGGGTGGCGCCGAGGTCCGCCGTGGCGTGCAGCACGTTGGTGCCCAGCACCAGGTCCACGCCCTCCAGGTCCGCGTCCCGCTCCAGGTCCAGGGTGCGGTACTCCACCGGCACCGGGCTGTCCCGGAAGCGCTCGCGCGCCTTGTGCAGGAAGTGGACGGACAGGTCGGTGAAGACGTAGCGGACGCGCTCCGCGTACGGACGCAGGGCCTCCAGCACGAAGCGCGTGGTGCCACCGGTGCCCGCCCCCACCTCCACGAGGACCAGGGGCCGCCCGGGCTGCTCGGCCAGCCGCGCCTCCACGAAGGCGCGCACGGCCTCCGCGGTGAGCGCGTTGAGCAGGTCCGAGTGGAGGCTGGACGCGTAGACGTTCTCCACCAGCTCCGTGGAGCCGTCCGGGAACATGACGTCCATGGATGAGCGCCGGCCCGTCCACACGTCGGGAAGCGCCTCCACGCACCGGTCCAGCAGGTCCATGTAGGCGGCCAGGTCCGGCAGCCGCGTCAGCACGTCCGCGCGCAGCGCCTCCAGCGGACGCTCCCCGGCGGCGGCCCTGGCGCGGATGGCCAGGCACTCGCGGTAGAGCCGCGCCTGCTCCGGAAGGACCTCGTCCGCGCGCGGCTCGCGGTCCACCAGCGTGCGCCTCAGGCCGCGCCGCGCGTACTCCTCGAACAGCTCGAAGGCGGCGACGACGCGGCGGGCGGGCTCCTCGGGCCGCGAGCGCGCGAAGGCCTCCACCTGCTGACGGACCCCCGCCAGCAGCGCGGCGCCCGCGTCCCGCTGGACGGAGACGACGGTGCGCGTGCTCGCGTGGATGCGACCCAACACCCGCGCGTCGCCCTTGATGGCCACCACCTGCGGCAGGGGCAGGCCCAGCACCTGCTCCAGGGCGCGGAAGCCCTCCCGCGGAACGATGGAACCGAAGCCCTCCTCGCGCAGCAGCTGGTTGTACTCCGGCGTCGCCACCGCGCCGACGGTGCCCCAGAAGCCCCAGTCGATGACCTTCACCGGGAACGGGAACGACTGGGACAAGAGGAGCGCGAGCGCGTCCTGGAAGCGGCTGGCCGCCGCGTAGTGGGACTGGCCCGCGCCCCCGGAGATGCCCACCGCCGACGAGAAGAACACGAGGAAGTCGAGCGGCTCCCCGGCGAGCACCTCCGCCAGGACGAGGCTGCCCGCCACCTTGGGCGCGAGCACGCGCTGGAGCCGCGCCCGGTCCAGCTTCTTCAGCAGGGCGTCCTGCAGCACGAGCGCGGAGTGGAACACGCCGTGGATGGCGCCGAAGCGCTCCTTCACCCGGGCAACGGCCTGGCGCAGGGAGGCGGCGTCGGTGACGTCCGCCTGCATGAAGACGACGTCCCCACCGTGCGCGCGCAGCGCCTGGAGTCCGCGCTCCATCGCTTCATCCGGCGCGCTCCGGCCCAGCAGCGCCACCCGCGCGCCCCGTTGCCCCAGCAGGTGCTCCGCCAGCGCCAGCCCGATGCCGCCCAGGCCTCCCACGATGAGGTACGTGCCTCCCTGGCGGAAGATGGGGGCCTCGGACGCGGGCGCATCGAGCGCGCCCAACCGCCGCTGCATCAACGTCCCGTCGCGCAGCGCGACCTCCTCCGGCAGCTCCGCGCCCTGTGCCTGGAGGTAGCGCCGCAGCACGTCCGAGCGCAGGTCCTCCAGCGGCTGCCCGGCGCCCAGGTCCACCACGCGGAAGCGGCAGTGGGGGTACTCCCCCGCGAGCGAGCGCAGGAAGCCCCCCAGCGCCGCGCCCGTCAGCAGGAGCGGCTCGTCCGCGCGCGTACGCAGCGCGCCGACCGTGAACACGAGGACGTCCAGCGGCCCGGCGAGCGCGCCACGCGCGTCCAGCGTCCGCACCACGTCATAGAGGCAGTACAGCGCGCGGCTGTCCTCGGCGCGCACGGCCTCCAGGGATTTCGCCTCCGTGCCGGGGGCCAGGAAGAAGACCGAGTCCAGCGGGAAGCCGCCATCCAGCAGCGGCTCCAGGCCTCCGGCCTCCAGGTCCCGGAAGGACAGGGCCTGCGTCCGCGTGTACCGCTCTTCAATCTCCTCGCCCCATGCGCGCGAGAGCTCGCCCGCGTCGTCCGGGTAGACGATGAGCGCGCCGCGCTTCTCCACCGGCGATGCCACCGCCGCGTCCACGCGGACCGCGTCGAAGTAGGGGGCGTACAGCAGCGGGGCCTCCTCGGCCTTCAGCTCCCGGGCCTCCAGGCCGTGCACCTTCACCGCCACCCGCCCGTCCTCCGCCACGAGCGCGACGTCGAAGCAGCGGCCGTCCTCGCTCTTCACGTAGACGGCCATGGCCGGCGCCAGGGGCCCCAGCACCTCGACGGCGTCCACGACGAAGGGCAGCAGACGCTTCGCCCCGCCCTGCCCCTCCGCCGAGGCCACCTGGCCCAGGACGACGTGGAGCGCTGCATCCAGCAGGGCCGGATGCAGCTGGTAGTCCGCGAAACCCTCCGAGGCCTCGGGCGGCAGCGCGAGCCACCCCACCGATTCACGGCCGTCCGTCCGCATCCGCTGGAGGCAGCGGAAGAACGGGCCATAGCGAAGCCCCGCGCGCTCCAGCCGCGCGTAGACCTCATGGCCGTCCAGTTCCTTCGAGCAGCGCGCCGCGACGGCCGCCACGTCCAGCCGCTCCACCGGCGCCGTCCCGGCCTCCGGCTGGTACTCGCCGGTGGCGTGCGTCACGGGCCCGTCGGGGCGCAGGCTGGAGATGCTGAAGGACGTCGTGCCGCTGCCTCGGGTGAGCGCGATGGAGACGCGGACCGGCGCCTCCACCTCCAGCCGCTGCTGGAGCACGACGCGGGACAGGCTGAAGCGCTGGCCCTCGTTCTCCGGCAACTGGAACGCGCGCCACGCCATCTCCAGGTAGCACACGGCCGGGAGCACCCCGTGCGAACCCACCACGTGGTCGCGCAGGAAGGGCGCATCCGGCGTGAGCGTCGTCTCGTAGCGCAGCGTGTCCGCCGCCAGCGTGGGGACGACGTGGTCCACCAGCGGGTGGAGCGACGCGGGGCGCGCGGCTCCTCCCCGGACGAGCGATGCGTCCCAGTGACGCTCGCGCTCGAACGAATACGTGGGCAGGTGCAGGCGCCGCGGCAGCGGGCCCGTGTGCAGCCGGGCCCAGTCCACGTCCAGCCCCGCGACCCAGAGCCGGGCCACCTTGTCCAGGCGTCCCTTGCCCAACAGCCGCCACACGTGGTCCTGGCCGTCCTCGCCCTCCAGCGCCTCCATCAGCGCGGGCGAGCGCGTCGCCGGGTCGCCCACGAAGGTGGACTCCGCGGACGTGCCGCGCAGGAAGTCCTTCAGCCGCGAGCGCAGCTCCTCCACGTGGGACACGACCACCGCCAGCCGGTGCGCCATGGGCTCGCGGCCCACCTGGAGCGTGTGGCAGACGGCGTGGAGCCAGCACCGGGCCTCCGCCTGCCCCGTGGAGGGGCGGCGGTCGAGCTCCTCCAGCATCGCGGCGGCGGAGCGCTCCAGCGCGCCCCGCGTCTTCGCGGACAGGAGGAAGACGGCGGGCCCTTCCGGCGCGGGGGCCTGGCTGGCCTGCGCATCGGAGTCACCGCCGAACTCCTCGAGCACGACGTGGGCGTTGACGCCGCCGAAGCCGAACGAGCTGACCCCCGCGCGGCGGGGCACCGACGGCGCGGGCCGGTGCCAGTCCGCGGTCTCCGTCACGACGTAGAAGGGAGACCCTTCCAGGGCGATGTATTCGTTCTGCGCCCGGAAGTGGACCGTCGCCGGGAGCTTCCGGTGCTTGAACGCCAGCAGCACCTTCACGACCCCGGCGACGCCCGCCGCGGCCTCCAGGTGCCCGATGTTCGTCTTCACCGACCCCAGGCCGCAGGTGCGAGCCGGCAGGTCCGACCCGGCGTCCGAGGCCAGGGAGCGGAACGCGTTCACCAGGGCGCGCGTCTCCACGGGGTCGCCCAGCTTCGTTCCGGTGCCGTGCGCCTCCACGTAGGAGACGGTGGAAGGATCCACGCGGGCCTTGCGGTAGGCGCGCGTGAGCAACTGCTCCTGCGCGCGGGGATTCGGCGCGGTGAGCGTGTTGGCGTGGCCCCCGTGGTTGATGGCCGAGCCCCGGATGACGGCGTGGATGGCGTCGCGGTCCGCGAGCGCCTTCGACAGGGGCTTCAGGATGAAGACGCCCGCGCCCTCGCCCCGGACGTAGCCGTCCGCGGAGCGGTCGAACGTCTTGCAGCGGCCGTCCTCGCTGAGCATCCCGGCCCGGCCGAAGGCCAGGGTGAGGAACGGGGAAAGGATGAGGTTGATGCCGCCGACGACGGCCTGCTCGCAGTCGCCGTTGCGCAGGGACTCCAGGGCGCGGTGGATGGCCACCAGGGAGCTGGAGCAGGCCGTGTCGATGGCCTCGCTCGGCCCGTGCCAGTCCATGAGGAACGAGACGCGGTTGGGCAGCATGGTGCCCGCGATGCCCGTGGCGCTGTAGGCCTCCACGGTGTCCTGCTGGCGGACCTGGAAGGCGCCGTACTCGAGCGCGCCGACTCCGACGAAGAGGCCCGTGTTGCTGCCGCGAAGCTCGCTGGGGCGGTGGCCGGAGTCTTCAATGGCCTGCCAGACCAGCTCCAGCAGCAGCCGCTGCTTCGGATCCATCAGCGCGGCCTCGCGCGGCGTGATGCCGAAGAAGGCCGCGTCGAACCGATCCACGCCGGAGATGAAGCTCGCGCGCCAGGGCTCCCGCCCGTCGATGCGCAGGTACGGCCGGTCCGCCGGCACCGGCGTGACGAGGTCCGCGCCCCGCGCCAGGTGCTCCCAGAACTCGCGCAGGTCCTTCGACCCCGGGAAGACGCCCGCCAGGCCCACGATGGCCACGGGCTCGTCCAGCGCCGGCTCCGGCACCACGGCGGGAGCGGCCACGCGGGCCTGCTCCACCGCCGGGGCGGCGGGCGCGGACACGGCCGGCGACGGGAGGGATTGGGTGAACGCGGAGGCGTGCTCGCGCGCCAGGTGAAGGGCCAGGGCCCGGGGGCTCTGGAACTCGAAGACGAGCGTGGGCGACAGGGAGGCGCCCAGCTCCGTGCCCAGCGCCGTCATGAACTCCACGAGCGCGACCGAGGACAGGCCCGCCTCCATGAAGTTGCGGGACGGATCCACCTGCTCCACGGCGACGCCGAGCTTCGCGGCGATGCGCTCACGCAGGCGCCGCTCCACCCCCCTCGCCACCTCGTCCCCGGCGGCGAGCGGAGGGACGGCGGCCCTCGAAGGAGCAGGGACCGCAACGGGGGTGGTCGTCGTCGAGAAGGGATTGCCGAGCGCCGGGACGTTCTTCAGGGTGACTCCCGTCAACTCCACCAGCGGGCGGCCGGAGGCGTCATGCAGCCGCGCGTCGAGCACGAGCACCTCGTCGTTCGACAGGCGCACGCGGCTGGTGGCGATGCAGCGGGGACCGGGCGACTGGTGCACCACCAGCCGCTCCACGAACATGGGGATGCACGGTCTGCCGCGCGCGGCGAGCGGCTCGAAGGCCCCCGCCACGATGACGCCATCCAGGAGCGCCGGAGGAACGAAGCAGTCGGAGCCGGCGGAGGACTCCTCCGCGACGGCGAGCTCGCCCAGGACCTCACCGTCCCGGTGGAAGGTGCGCTGGACCGTGAAGAGCGACGGGCCATAGGCCACGGACACCTGGCGCATCCGCTCGTAGACGCTCGCGCCTTGCGTGGTGCGCGTGGCCTCCCGCTGGAAGCGCGCGACGTCCAGCGCGGTGGGCGCGGGGCCCGCTCCCGCGTCGAACAGGAACGTCCCCGTGGCGCAGCGGACCGGGGGCGCGTCGGGCGCCAGCTGAAACGACACTTCGAACGACGCGTCCCGCACCGACACCGTGATGCGCGCGGCTCCGCCCGGCCCGAGCACCAACGGCTGGTGGAAGAGCAGGTCGCGCAGGCCCACCGGCGGCCGCTCCTGGAAGTGCCGGCGGCCGGCCTCCAGCACCCAGGACGCGTACGTCACGCCCAGCAGCACGCGCTGGCCGAGGACGGTGTGGTCCCTCAGGGCCGGGTCGTCGTGCGTGAGCGTGAAGCCATCCTCCAGGCGTGCGCCCACGACGCGCAGGGCCCTGCGGGTCAGCAGGCCCCCTGTCGCGCGCGCCGGTCCCACCGGTTCCGGGCTGGATGAAGCGGTCGCCACCTTGTCGGACTCCACGGTCATGCCCCTCTCCCCGACTTCAGCCCCTCCGCGCGCGGCGCGGCGGCGTGTTCCCAATGGCCGTGGGTCAACGGTGCGTCGTCGCGGTGCGTGCGCTCGGCGGCCGGCGCGGTCACCGCGTCGAACCAGTAGCGCAGGCGCTCGAACGGATAGGTGGGGGCCGCCACGCGCGCGGGCGTCGCGTCCCCGTACAGCGCCATCCAATCCACCGCGTCTCCACGCACCCAGCCCCAGGCCAGCGCGCGCGGATCCGTCCCGAGCACCGGCGAAGGCTCGCGGTCCGCGGCGGTCCCTTCATGCGTGCGCGCATCCACCGTCCCCTCGCCGTAACGCGCGAGCGAGGACTCCAGCTCCGCCAGGTCCGAGGCCACGATGGCCAGCCGCTGGCCGTGCACGGACCGTCCCGTCTGGAGCGTGTACGCGAGCCGGGGCAGCGCCAGCGAGGAAGCCCCCCCCGCGCGCAGCTCCGCGACGTGCTCGCGCAGCGCCGCCGCGTACCTGCGAAGCGCGGACGCGTCACGCGCCGACAGCGGGATGACCTGGGGGCCCGGCGCCGCGACCTCACCGCGGGCCGGCGGCACGTACTCGTCGATGACCACGTGGGCGTTCGCGCCCCCCGCGCCGAAGGAATTCACCCCCGCGCGGCGCGGCAGCGCGTGCCCGTCCGCGTCGACCCGCGCCGCCCACGGCGTCGCCTGGGAGACGAGGTGGAACGGCGAGTCCCGCAGGTCCAGGTAGGGGTTCACGTCGTTCAGGTTCGCGAGCGGCGGCAGCGTCTGGTGGCGCAGCGCCAGCAGCACCTTGAGGACGCCCGCGATGCCGGCCGCGGACTCCAGGTGGCCGACATTGGTCTTCACGCACGTCACGGCGCAGGACGCCTGGGAGGTGGCCTCCCCTCCTCGCGCGCGGGCCATCTCCTGGAACGCGCGCTTGAGGCTGTTGAGCTCCACCGCGTCGCCAATCTCCGTCCCGGTGCCGTGCGCCTCGATGAGGGACACGCTGCGCGGGTCGATGTCCGCGCGCTCGTAGACCTGCCGGAGCAGCTGCACCTGCGCGTTGCCATTCGGGGCCGTGAGCGAGTTCGCGCGGCCGCCGTGGTTGACGCCCGTGGCCCGGATGACGCCGAGGATGCGGTCGCCGTCCGCTTCGGCGGCCCGCAGGGGCTTGAGCACCAGCGCGCCGGAGCCCTCGCCGCGCACGAAGCCATCCGCCCCGCGCGAGAACGAGCGGCAGGCGCCCGTGGGGCTGAGCATCCCCGCCTCGCTGAAGGTGATGTCCATGCGGGGGCTGGCGATGACGCTCACCCCGCCGACCAGGGCCAGCGAGCACAGCCCGCGCCGCAGGTCCTCCACGGCCTTGTGGATGGCGACCAGCGAGCTGGAGCACAGCGTGTCCACCGGCTCGCTGGGGCCGTGGAGGTTCAGCAGGTACGAGACGCGGTTGGCCAGGAACGCATGCGCGTTGCCGAACGTCGCGGCGGAGCGCACGCCGTCCGCGGCGGACTCCACCACGTCCGTGTAGTCACGGTTGGTGACGCCGACGTAGAGCCCGGTCCGCGTCCCGGACAGCGACGCGGGGTCGCGCCCCGAGTCCTCGATGGCGCTCCACACCGTCTCCAGGAACAGCCGCTGCTGCGGGTCCATGAGGCGCGCTTCCTCGGCGGGGATGCCGAAGAACGGCGCGTCGAAGCGGTCCACCGCCTCCAGGAAGCCGCCCCACTTCGACACGCTCTTGTTGCGCCCGGGCGCCTTCGCGTCGCCATGGAACGCACGCCAGTCCCAGCGGTCCGCCGGCACCACGCGCACGAGCGACCGGCCCTCCTCCAGGTTCTTCCAGAACGCCTCCAGGCTCGAGGAGCCGGGCATCCTTCCGCTCATGCCGATGATGGCGATGGGCTCATCCGCCCCCACGATCGCGGACGGCGCCGCGACGGCGGGCGTCTGCTCGACGGCGATGGCAGGTGACGGGGGCGCGGCAGTCGGGGCCGGCGGGGAGGCGTGCGCCGCCAGCTTCGCGCCGTAGCGCTCGCGCAGGTGCGAGGCGAGCGCGCCGAGCGACGGGGGCGTCAGCTCGAAGAACACGGCGGGCGTCAGCTCGGAGCCGAAGGTGGTGTTGAGCGCGGTCGCCAGCTCCGTGAAGGAGATGGAGTCGTAGCCGTACTCCGCCAGGTCCTTGCGCGGGTCCAGCGACGCCGGCTCCAGTTGCAGGAGCCCCGCGACGATGCCGCGGACCTCGTCCAGCAGGCCGGGCAGCGCGGCCGTGCTCGCGGGGGCCGCCGCGGGCACGGACACGCGCTGGGACACGGGTTCGGTGCGCTCCGGTGCGGAGGGCTCGGCCGCGGCCTTCAGGAAGCGCGAGGACAGCGCTCCCCCGCGCCCCAGCACCAGCGCCTCGGGGAGCCGCTGGCCGAGGACGGCGTCGAACGCGTCCAGGCCCGTGGCCGTCTCCAGGGGCTCGGTGCCGAAGAAGCTCCGGATGAACTGCTCGGTGGCGGCGTCGACCTTCATGCCGCCGTCGCGCCAGTAGGGCCAGGCGATGGCGTGGCTGGTGCCATGGCGCATCCCGCGCTGGCGCAGGCCGTCGCGGAAGGCGCGGAAGCCGTCCAGGAAGGCGTTGGCGAACGCGTAGTCCGTCTGCCCCACGTTGCCCGTGCGGGCCACGAGCGAGGAGAACACGGCGAAGAACTCCAGCTTCTCCGCCGCGAGCGCGCGGTCCAGCAGCAGTGTGCCGGTCACCTTCGGCGCGAGGACCGCCTCGAACTCACCCGCGGTCTTCTTCACCAGCCGCTGATCCCGGCGCTCCCCCGCTGCGTGGATGACGCCCTGGATGCCGCCGTAGCGGGCCCGCAGGGTGTCCACGAGCATCTCCACGTCGCCGGGCTCGGTGACGTCCGCGACGAAGTACTCCACGTCCGCGCCCTGCGCGCGCAGGGCGTCCAGCTCCGTCCGGCGGGCCTCCGTCAGCGCGGAGCGGCCACACAGGGCCACGCGCACACCGGGGCGCTTCAGCAGGTGCCGGGTCAGGTGCAGGCCCAGCGCGCCAGCGCCGCCGGTGATGAGGCAGGCGCCGCCATTCGGGAGCACGGGCCGCGCGGCATCCACTTCGCCGGAAGGCAGCGGCGCGAGGACCTCCACGAAGCGCGCCCCGTCCCGGTGCACCACGAAGGGCTCGGCCATCGCGCCCGCGCTCAGCTCCGCGAAGGCGGCGTCGGCCATGGCGTCGGGGCGCTCGGCCTGCACGACGGTGAGCTTCAGCAGGTCGCTCTCCAGCCGGACCGACCGCGCGAACCCCTTGAGCGCGGCGGACAGCGGATGCGGCCGGGCCTCCGTCGCGGGGAAGACGGACAGGAAGGGAAGCGGGCGCTCCAGCCCGTCCCGCAGCAGCGCCTGGCACAGGTGGAACACGCGCAGGGCGCCGTCCTGGAGCTGCGCCTTGAGCGCGTCGGCGTCGTAGGAGAACGCCGCCGTGGGGCCACCGTGGATGACCGCCGCCGGTGACAGCCCGCGGGCGCGCAGGGCCTCCAGCACCCGTCCCAGTTCCTCCGGGCGGCGGGCATCGAAGTCGAACACCTCACCGCCGTCCCCCGGATGGAAGCGCTCAGAGGGCCGGGCCCACACGAGCGAGGGCCGCGCCCCAGAGCCTCCCAGCAGCTCCCGCAGGCGCTCCACGAAGCCGCCGTCGCGCGACACCACGAGCACCGGTCCGGAGAGCTCACGCCGCGCGCGCGGCGTCAGGTCCGCGCGCTCCAGCACGGTCCGGTACAGCGTGGCCGCCTCCGGCTTCACGGCCTCGTCCCGCTTCACCGGGCGGACGCTGTAGTCCCGCACGCGCACCAGGACCTCGCCGCTGGGGCTCATCAGCGTGAGGTCGAAGCGCGACTGGAGCGACGGCCGGCCCTGGCCGTCCGCCACGCTCACGTGCACGCAGCAGGCCGCGGGGAGCGCGCGCCCGAAGAGCTCCACCGACCTCATGGAGAAGGGAAGGAACGCGACATTGCCGGAGCCCTCGGGCGTGAAGAGCAGGCCGGCCACCGACTGGAGCATCCCCTCCAGCAGCGACGGGTGCAGCACGAAGGCGTCCTGCGCCTCCGCGCCTTCCGGAAGCTGGAGCTCCACCAGCGCCTCGCGCGCGCCCCGGAGGACCCGCTCCACGGGCTTGAGACTCGCGCCGTAGGCGTAACCGAGCCCCGCGAACGGCTGGTAGAATCGCGCGCGGTCATCCGCCGTCGTGCAGCGCCGCCGGATGGCGTCCACGTCCACGCGCGCGGGGACGGCGCCCTCCACGGGCCCGGTGTCGACCCCGCCCTGCACGTGCACGTCGCCGTCCCCGGTGACGAGCTTGAACTCCACCGCGCCGTCCTTGCGCTCGAAGCGCGCCCACGCGTCCCGGGGTGCGCCGTCCACGGCGAGCGGCTTGAGCCACACCAGGTTGCGCAGCCGCGTGACGGGAGCGCCGCCCGACGCGAGCTCCCCCGCCATGCGGGCCATCTCCAGGGACACCACCGCGGGGAGGATCCGCTTCCCGCCAATCTCGTGATCCTTCAGGTAGCGGGCCTCCGGCTGGAGTCGCTTGCGGAACACCACCGCGTCGAGCGTGGACTCGTTGGCGTCCACGAGCGCGCCCAACGCCGCGGGCGCGCGCGCCTCGCCGCCTGGCGACAGGCTCCGGGGGCCGGTGCCCTCCGTCACCCAGTGGCGCTGCTTCTCGAAGGGATAGGTGGGCAGCGAAACCCGGCGCGGGCGCGTGCCCGCGTGCAGGACGCTCCAGTCCACGTCCTCGCCCGAGGCCCAGCGCAGGGCGCTCCGCGCCGCCTCGCCACCGGTGGACGCCATCGCGGTCTCACGGCCCTCCAGGAAGGCGGACAGCTGCTGCTCCAGCCCGGCCACGTTGGAGGCGACGAAGGCGGCCCGCGACTCCATGGCCGCGCGGCCGGTCTGCAGCGTGTACGCGACGTCCGCCAGACGCGCGTCCAGCCCCGCGTGCCGCCGCAGGTGCGCGAGCAGGTCTTGCGCGCGCTGGCGCAACCGCTCCGGCGTCTTCGCGGACAGGGGGAACACGAACGGACCGGCGGCCTCCCCTGCCCCGGCGCGCTCGGCGCCCTCCATCGGGAACTCCTCCAGCACCACGTGGCCGCTGGCCCCGCCGAAGCCGAACGAGCTGACGCCCGCGCGGCGCGGGTGGCCGTGCGCGGAAGCGGGCCAGTCCCGCGTCGCGGTCGCGACGGACAGCGGCGTCCCCGCCAGGTCGATGAGCGGATTCAGGGCGTGGAAGTGGAGGTTGCCCGGCAGCTTGCGCGTGCGCAGCGCCATCACGGCCTTGATGACCCCGGCGATGCCCGCCGCGGCCTCCAGGTGGCCGATGTTCGTCTTCACGGCCCCCATCACGCAGGCCGCGGGCGGCTGGAGCGGAGGCTGCCCCTTCTCGGCGTTCTCGAACGCGCTCGCCAGGCTCTGCACCTCGATGGAGTCCCCGAGCTTCGTCCCGGTGCCGTGCGTCTCGATGAACGAGACGGTGCGCAGGTCCACCTTCGCCTGGGCGTACGCGTCCGCGAACAGCTGCGTCTGCGCGTCCGGGTTCGGCGCGGTCAACGAGTTGGCGCGCCCACCGTGGTTGACGGCGCTGCCCCGGATGACGGCGTGGATGGTGTCCCCGTCCCGGCGCGCGTCACTCAAGCGCTTGAGCAGCAGCGTCCCGATGCCCTCGCCGCGCACGTAGCCGTTGGCGGCCTGGTCGAACGCCTTGCACCGGCCGTCCGGGCTCAGCATCCCGTTCTGGCTCAGGGCCAGGTAGAGGTTCGGGCTGAGGATGAGGTTCACGCCCCCGGCGATGGCGGCGTCGCACTCCCCCCCGCGCAGCGCGCCCACGGCGCGGTGGATGGCCACCAGCGAGCTGGAGCACGCGGTGTCCACGGCCTCGCTGGGCCCCAGCAGGTCGAAGAAGAACGAGACGCGGTTGGGCACGAGCGAGCCCGCGAACCCGGACAGCGAATACCCCTCCAGGTCCACGCCGTGCTCGCGCTGCACGTCCCAGTAGTCGGAGTTGATGGCGCCCAGGAAGACGCCCGTGCGCGTGCCCGCGAAGGCGGAGGGCGCGTAGCCCGCGTCCTCGAAGGTCTTGTAGACCGTCTCCAGCGACAGCCGCTGGCGGGGGTCCATCACCCGCGCCTCACGGGGCGAGACGTTGAAGAAGGCCGCGTCGAACCGGTCCACGTCGGAGATGAAGCCGCCGAAGAACGCGTCGGACTTGTTCTTCTGCGTCTTGGGGTTGCCGAAGTACGCGCGCGAGTCCCACCGCTCCAGCGGCACCTCGCGCACGGAGTCCCGGCCCGACAGCAGTCCCTCGAAGAAGCCCTCCGGGTCCTCGGAGCCCGGGAAGCGGGACGCCATGCCGATGATGGCGATGGGCTCCGGCACGTCCTCCCGCGCCGGAGCGGCCGTGGACGCCGCCGCCACCGGCAGGGCCACCCCGCGCTCCGCGAGGTGCGCCGCCAGCGCGCGCACGGACGGGTACTTGAAGAGCGCCGGAGGATCCACCTGGACGGACAGCCGCTCCAGCAGCCGCGCGCGCAGCGCGGTCAGCGTCACGGAGTTGAAGCCGGCCTGAGCGAACGTCGCCGTCAGCGGCAGCTGCTCCGGCCGGACGCCGAGCACCGACGCCGCGACCTCCCGCAGCGCGCCCTCCAGGTCTCCTGAAACAGGCGCGACCGCCGGGACCCGCACGGGGCCGCCAGCGGTCGGGACGGGGCCCGCGCCGTGGTCGCGCAAGAGCGCGTCCAGCTCCAACGCCGCGAGCGCCTTGCGGTCCACCTTCGCGTTGAGCGTCATCGGGAACGAGCGCATCCCGAGGAACACCGCGGGGACCATGTACTCGGGCAGCCGCTGCCGCAGGCGGGCCTGGAGGTTCTCCACATCCAGGGGCGCGGCACCGTCACCCAGACAGAAGGCGTGCAGCGCCTGCTGGCCCACCCGGTCCGCGCGCACCACGACCACGGCCCGGGTCATGCCCGAAACGGCCTGGAGGACCTTTTCAATCTCCTCCAGCTCGATGCGGTAGCCGCGCAGCTTCACCTGGTTGTCGACGCGGCCCGCGTACACGAGCGTGCCGTCCGGCCGGAGGGACACCTGATCCCCGGTCCTGTAGAGGCGGGCGGACGGGTCCTGGGAGAACGGATCGCGGATGAAGCGCTGCGCGGTCAGCTCCGGCTTGTGCAGGTAGCCCTTCGCGACGCCGACCCCGCCGATGCACAGCTCGCCCGTCGTCCCCGGCGGCACGGGCGCCAGGTGCTCGTCGAGCACGTGGAGCGTCGTGTCGCCAATGGGGCCCCCGATGCGGATCTCCTCGCCGGGCACCACCTTCCAGAGGGTGGACCAGATGGTCGTCTCCGTGGGGCCGTAGAGGTTCCACAGGCCGCGCACGCGCTCCAGCAGCGCGTCCGCCAGCTCACGGCCCAGAGACTCGCCGCCGCACAGGGCGGTGAGGCCGCTGGCGCCCCGCCATCCGGCGGACACGAGCATCTGCCACGTCGCGGGCGTCGCCTGCATGAAGGTCGCGGCGCCCCGCTCCAGCGCGTCCTTCAAGCGCAGGCCGTCCTTGCTGACCTCCTCCGTGAGGATCTCCACCCGGGCGCCGCACAGCAGCGGCAGGAAGAGCTCCAGGCCGGCGATGTCGAAGCACAGCGTGGTGACCGCCAGCAGGTGGTCCCTCGACGTCATGCCCAGGTGCTGCCGCATCGCGCACAGGAAGTGGGCCAGGCCCCGCTGGAAGACCTGGATGCCCTTGGGCTCGCCGGTGGAGCCGGACGTGAAGAGCACGTAGGCGATGTCGTCTGGCGTGGCCCGCGCCGCCACCCGGCTCGCCGCGTTCGGGAACATCTCGCGGGCGGCGTTGAAGAAGGCCCCGTCCACCTCCACGGAGCGGCCGGAGAACCAGCGCGGCGCGCCGTGCGCCCCCCGGTTCGTCAGCAGCAGTCCCAGCTCCGCCGTCCGCGCGATGTACCCCAGCCGCTCATCCGGGAACGTGGGATCCAACGGCACGTACGTCCCGCCGGACTTGAGCACGCCCAGCAGGCTGATGAGCATCTCCAGCGAGCGGTCGAAGAAGATGCCCACCGGCGTGCCGCGCGTCACGCCCAGGGCGTGGAGGCTCGCCGCGACCAGCGAGGACTGCTCGTCCAGCTGCCGGTAGCTGATGGAGCGCCCGGCGCACAGCGCCGCGACACGGTCCCCCTGCTCCCGCGCGCGCGCGGCGAACAGCTCC
This sequence comes from Corallococcus sp. AB030, assembly GCF_003668965.1. Taxonomy (NCBI): domain Bacteria; kingdom Pseudomonadati; phylum Myxococcota; class Myxococcia; order Myxococcales; family Myxococcaceae; genus Corallococcus; species Corallococcus sp. AB030. Next base: position 91,527 of record NZ_RAWQ01000003.1, on the reverse strand, counting down.
GCGAACGTCTTGTCCCGGGGGTAGTCCTGCACAACGGGGGTCGCTTCCGGACCGCCGGGCCTGCCGCCGCCCGGTCCGGAGCCGCCGCCACCGCCCGGGTTCGGGCCCTTGTCGGTGAACCAGTACCGCCGCTTGTCGAAGCGGTACGTGGGCAGGGAGACGCGCCTCGCGGAGGCCGCCGTGGCCAGGCGGCGCCAGTCCACGCCGCCCCCCGTCACCCACGCCTCGGCGAGCCGCTCCGCGTCGCCATCCGCGAGCACCGCGGTGGCGCCCGCGCCAGGCTCCGCGGCCTGCCCCGTGAAGAGCCTCCGGGGGGACGACTCGCCCCGGAGGAACGCGGCCAGCAGCACCACCAGCTCCGCCGTGTCGTGCGCCACCACGGCCAGCCGGTGCCGCAGCGGTTCGCGGCCCACCTGGAGCGTGAAGGCCACGTCGCGCAGGGAGAGCGCCGCGCCCGGGGACTCCACGAGGAAGGCCCGGAGCGCCTCGGCCTGGGCGCGCAGGGCGGCCGGGGTCCCGGCGGACAGGGGCACCGCGTACGCCCTGCCCTTCGGCCCGGCGTCGGCTTCCGGCCGGGACGCGACCTCCTCCAGCACCACGTGCGCGAGCGCGCCGCCGAACCCGAACGCGCTCACCGCGCCCCGGCGCGGACCCGCCGCGGGACGGGGCCAGTCACGCGTGCGGTCCACGATGTAGAACGGCGACCCGTCCAGGTGGATGTACGGGTTGAGCGCGTTGAAGTGCAGGTTGCCGGGCAGCACGCCGTGGCGCATGCCCAGCACGACCTTGAGCACCCCCGCGATGCCCGCCGCCTCCTCCGCGTGGCCGATGTTGCTCTTGAGCGAGCCGATGCCGCAGCTCCGCGGCGTCCACCGGGCCGGCTGGCCCCGCGACGACACCGCCCGTTCGAACGCGGCGCCCAGCGACGCCACCTCGATGGAGTCCCCGAAGGGCGTGCCCGTGCCGTGCGCCTCCACGTACTGGATGGAGGAGGGCTCCACCTGCTGCCGTCCGTAGACGTCCAGCAGCAGCGCCTCCTGCGCGTTCGGGTTGGGGGACGTCATCGAGTTGGAGCGCCCCCCGTGGCTGACGGCGCTCGCCCGGACGACGGCGTAGACGTTGTCCCCGTCCGCCAGCGCCTTGTGCAGGGGCTTGAGCAGCACCGCGCCAATGCCCTCCGCGCGGGTGTAGCCCGCCGCGTCCTTGTCGAAGGGGCGGCACTTGCCGTCCGCGGCGAGCACCCCGCCCCGGCCGAACGACACGTGCATGGCCGGCGTCAGGATGAGGTGCACCCCGCCGGCGATGGCCATGGTGCACTCGTCGTTGCGCAGCGACTGGAGGGCGCGGTGCAGCGCCACCAGCGAGCTGGCGCACGCGGCGTCCACGGCCTCGCTGGGCCCCTGGAAGTCGAAGAAGAACGAGACGCGGTTGGCCAGGATGGAGTTGGAGCGGCCCGTGGAGTTCTGCTCCTCGATGGCGTTCCCGCTGGCGCGGTAGAGCTCGTCGTACTCCGGCAGGCCCGCGCCAATGAAGACGCCCGTGCGGGAGCCCGCCACGTCCGACGCCCGGTACCCGGCGTCCTCCAGCAGCCGCCAGGTCGTCTCCAGCAGGAGGCGGTGGCTGGGGTCCATGATGACGGCTTCCTTCTCCGACACGCCGAAGAAGGCCGGATCGAACTGGTCGATGCCGTCCAGGAAGCTGCCCCACTTGATGTGCGTCTTGTTGGGGCCGCCGTGGGCCTCACCGAACCACGCGCGCCAGTCCCAGCGCTCGGCGGGGATCTCCGTCACCGGGTCCTTGCCCGACGTCAGCGTCTTCCAGAAGTCGAAGACGTCCTGGCCACCGGGGAAGCGGCCACTCACGCCAATGATGGCCACGTCCCGGGCATCCACCACGGCGGGGGCCGCCGGAGCGGCGGTCGGCTCCAGCCACCCCCAGCCCTTCGCGGAGCCATCCGCCGTGGCGGCCACCGGAGCCTGCGCAGGCGCGGACACCACCGGCGCGGGGGCCGGGGCCTGCGCCGCGCGGCGCGTGACGAGCCGCAGCGCATAGCGCTCCGAGAGCGCGGGATAGCGGGCCTCGTGCAGGTGCGCGATGAAGGCGCGCAGCCTCTTGTACTTGAAGAACAGGATGGGCGTCAGCGACAGGCCCAGCTTCGTCCCGATGCGATCCGCCAGCCGCGTGAGGGAGATGGAGTCGAAGTGGGCTCCGCTCGCGGAGTCCAGGTCCATGGACATGCCCAGGTCGATGGACGCCGGGGGCTTGCCCAGCATGTCCGCGACGATGCCCACGACGTCCGCGGTGAGCAGCCGCAGGACCTCCGCGCGGGTCTCCTCGCTGTTGAAGTCGATGCGCGCGGCGCCCGTGTCCTGGGCCTCGTCCGCCTCCCGCACCTCCAGGCGCGGCGCACCCTCCATGAACAGGGACGTGCCCATGCGGCGGCCCGCCCGGGTCAGCTCCGCGCGCAGGCCGTTGAAGGACCGGGCCAGCGCCCACGCCATGCCCGCCTCCGGGCGCGGCGCGACGAGCGCGAAGAAGTCCAGCGGCAGCTCGGACGTGATGTCATCCAGCGCCAGCACCTGCTCCAGGGTGCGCGGGATGTGTCCCGAGGGCTCAAGGTACTGGATGACGCCGTCCAGCCGGCCGAAGTCGTCCTGGATGCGCTTGCGCACGGAGGCGCGCAGGGACTCGAAGTCCTCCAGCGCGTCCGCGTGCACGGTCATCACGCGGCAGCCGTGCGCGCCGGTGAGCTCCTCCACCAGCGGCCGGGACGCGGCACCGGACGGATCCACCACCAGGTAGACGCCGCCCTTGCGGCACGCCAGCCGCTCCGCCGCGCCCGGCGACACCGCCGCGGGCACAGGCAGGGGCTGACCCCGCACCACGGACTCCAGCGCGGACATCAGGCGCCGGCTGGACTCCTCCAGGTCGGGCAGCCGCCGCTCGACGTGGAGCGGGTGGAGCACCAGGGGCGGCCCCTCCGCGGGCCCCGCGCCGACGATGGCGTTGTGCGGCTGGGCCTCCAGCCCTTCACCGTGGTGCACGTAGACGAGCGGCGTGTGGCCGCGGCCCGCCAGCGCGCCCCGGAGCTTCTCCACGGCGCCCAGCGCGAACCTCCAGTTGCCCGCGATGGAGTCCGTGAGGCTTCTCAGGTTCCGGCGGCCGGCGTAGTCGACGTTCCACGCCTCGTAGTTCCACAGGTGGAGGATGGCGCGGACGCGGCCGTGCGCCGCCTCCACCTCTAAGAGCAGGCGGCCGAAGTGCGCCGCGTCGTCCGGATCCACCTGGAAGAGCCGCTCCCCCAGCCGGCGGAAGACGCGGCCGGGCTTGACGAGCACGAACGCCGCGCCCGACAGCGCTTCCACCTGCTTCGCCCGCTCGGTGAGCCTCGCGTGCAGGTCATCGCGCCGCGCCAGCACCAGGACGACGTCCCCTGTCCCCACCTGCGCGCTCATGAGCGCCCCCCGCCCACCACGTCGAGCCGGCCCGCGGCATTGGCGAAGGTGGCAATCGAATAATCATCGAACAGCGTGCGGTCCACCTTCATCTCCAGTCCCGCGTCGTTGGCGTAGTCCGCGATGAGGAAGTTGCCGGCGACGTCCAGCCCCACCGTGCGCGCCAGCTCCGTGATGTCGTCGAAGCCGGTGTTCCAGGGCGCGCCCAGCGAGCGGAAGCCGTCCAGCAGCGCCTCCGACTTGCGGTAGCCCGTCGCCTTGGTGATGAGCTTCTTCGACAGGTAGTCGAAGGTGATCTCGAAGCGCTTGAGCCGGTCCCTCAGCGCGATGAGGGTGTTCACCGCGCTCTGGTATTCCAGGTAGAAGACGTTGCCCTCCCAGAGGATGAACGTCTGGGCGTCGAAGTCGAACCCCTGCGCCTCCAGCGCGGAGAGGAAGTCCACGCTGGTGTACTCCGCGGGCACGAACGTCGCGGCCTGCGCGTAGCCGTGCTGCTCCAGCTGCTTGCGCTTGAACTCCAGGACGTGGCCCTGCTCCACCTCGAAGTAGCGCACGCCGTCCGCGGCCAGGCGGATGGGGCGCGTGTCCAGGCCGGAGCCCAGGATGAGGAACTGGCGCACGCCCGCGGCGATCTTGTCCAGGAACGTCTGGTCGAAGTAGCGCGTGCGGTAGCGCACCAGGTAGCGCGTGGACGGAGAAGCGGAGGCGATGGCGTTCGACGCCTCCGTGGCCTCCGCGTTCAGGAAGGCATTGGCCACGTGGTCGCTGAACAGGGGACTCGCGGCTTCCGTCTCCTCCGCGCGCCAGTTCGCGATCACGAAAGCGGTCCGGCCCACCATCTCATAGGCAGTGCTCATCAGGATTTCCCAGGGGAGTCGTTGGGGTGGACCGGGCCGTCAGGTCCCGAAAAGTCTTTCAATCTTCTCGCGTACGTCTGGCTGCGCGAACGTCTGCCGGTGCATGGCCCGCTCGCCTTCAATCACCCGCTGCAATTCCTGGCGGGTCGTCTGATTCAGGTGTGCCTTCAACAACCGCAGGGAGAGCAGCGGCTTCTCCGCCAGGTCCGCGGCCATGCGCAGGGCGGCCTTCACCACGTCCGCCTTCTTCTCCACCTGGACCTGGGCGCCGCGCGTCTTGAGCTCCAGGCCGTAGTAGTTGCGGGCCGTGAAGAGCATCTCCGCGCCCAGCGTCGCCCCCAGCCGCTTGGGGAGGATGTACGTGGAGCCCATCCCGGGGGTGAAGCCATACTTCATGAAGACGGCGCTGTAGATGCACTCCTCCGCGAGGATGCAGAAGTCCGCGAAGAGCCCCAGCGCCAGGCCCCCGCCAATGGCGTGCCCCTGCATCGCGGCGATGACGGGCAGCTCACAGCGCAGGAACAAGTCGTAGAAGAGGAGCCCGTCCAGCGACACGCCCCGCGTGTCCTGGGATTGCACGCCCTCCACCAGCCCGACGAGCTCCTCCTTCGTGCCGCCGCAGCAGAAGTAGTTGTCGAAGCCGTGCACCACCACCACGCGCAGGTCCGGCGTCCGGGCCACGGCGTCGAAGGCCTGCTTGAGGTCCCTCACGAAGGCCGGGGAGAAGGTGTTCTTGCTCTGGCGGTCCTCCATGGCCACCACGCCCACCGCCCCCTGGCGCGTCAATGTGACGGTGGAGTTCATCGCGAGCCCTCCTGCTCCCAGGGCAGGCTCTGGTGGGTGAGGAAGGCGTGGATGCGCTGGCGCACCGCGGGGTCCAGGGCGAGCCCCGTGGTCGTCTGGACAGCCAGGGCCTCCACCCGCTCGTCGATGGGGAAGACGTCGTTGGCGTAGCGCTTGAGCTTGAGGATGCCCTCGGCCGGAATGCGCTTGAAGCGCAGGAGGAGCCGCTGGAGCGCGCGCTCGGAGTCCTCGCCCAGCTCGTCGACCAGGCCCAGCTCCAGCGCCCGCTCCGCGCCCAGCTGCTGCGCCGTCAGCGCCAGCTTGTAGGCGTGGTGCATGCCCACGCGCCGGGCCAGGAAGGGCAGCACCATGGCGGGGAGGATGCCCCAGAGGATCTCCGGCAGACTGAAGGACGCGGCGTGGCTGGCGAGCACCAGGTCGCTGGCGGCGACGACCCCCACCCCGCCCGCCATCACCTTCCCCTCCACGAGCGACACCACCAGCTTGGGGAAGCTGGCCAGCCGCCGCAGCGTACGGAAGTAGAGGGCGCAGGACGCGTTCATGCCCCGGGCGCCGGGCTCGCCGGACGACATCAGCTCCGTGAAGTCCATGCCGGAAGAGAACGTGTCGCCCTGCGCGCGCAGGACGACCACCTTGGTGGACGCGGAGCGCTCTGCCTCGTCCAGCGCCTCGTTGAGCGCGGTGAGCAGCTCCAGGTTGATGCTGTTGCGCGCGTCGGCGCGGTTGAAGGTCAACCGCATGGACAGCGCGTCGGACTCGCGGAGGATGGCGGGGGGGCGCATCTTCAGCTCCACTCGTATTCGCGGTGGTAGTCCTTGATGCGCCGGAGCACCAGGCGCCGCTGCCCGGCGAAGGCCTGCTCGTGGATGCGCCCGAAGCGGGACAGCCCCACCTCCAGGTCCTTCGCCCCGAAGGGGAAGGCGCGCAGGTCGTCCAGGAGCGCGTCGTACTCCTGCATGGACAGCCGGTAGCGCTGCTCCAACCGGCGGCGAATCTCCATCCGCGCCAGCGCCCGGGTGGACGCGGGGCCCACGAGGCCGCTGAAGAACTCCGACGAGCAGCCGGAGCCATACGAGAAGAGGCCCACGCGGGTCTCCTCCTGAGCGCCCAGGTGGTCGATGAGGCTGGCGAGCGCCATGTACAGGGAGGCTGAGTACAGGTTCCCCACCCGCATGCAGTACTCCAGCGAGGGAGCGACCCGCGCCGTGAAGTCGCGCTCGATGGCGGCGCTGTCCAGGCCGCCGAACTTGCGCACGAGCTTGCGGTGCGCGCCCTTCACCATCCCGCCGAATGGCGTGTGGAACGCGAGCGCGCCGAACGTCTTCACGACGTCCGCGCCCTCCACCCGTTCCGCGTACGCCTCGAAGCAGCGCTCCATGCAGTCCAGGTACGAAAAGAGCGACACGTCCGGGTTGCCGGTCTCCACGTCGTAGGACGGCCGGCAGGTGTCCATGACCTCGTAGCCGTGGAAGCCCGTGGCGCCCACGTCCAGCTCCAGCACGTCCGGGGACGTCCCCACCAGGAACGCCACCGCGCCGCAGCCCTGTGAAGGCTCCGCGTAGCTGAGCTTGTCCGCGGAGCGCGCCACGTCCGTGGCGATGACCAGCACCTTGGGGTCGTACGCCGCGTGGGCGAGCACGTGGTTCGCCGCGATGCCCAGCGCCGCCGTGCCGCCGTAGCAGGCCTGCTTCACCTCGAAGAGCTTGCAGCGGCGGCTCAGGCCCAGGTGGTGGTGGACGTAGGTGCTGATGGACTTGCCGAAGTCGATGCCGGACTCCGTCGCGGTGACGACCATTTCGATGCGGGCCTTCTGCGCCTCCGTCAGGCCGTCCACCAGGGCCTTCGCCGCGTTCACCGCGTGGGTGACGGGGTCCTCCCAGGGCAGGCCCACGGCCTTCTCTCGCATCAGCAGGTTGTCGAACCGGTCCAGGTTCAACCCGCGGGCGTGGAAGATGTCCTTGACGCCAATGACGGCGGCGCCGCCGTACACGTTCATCCGCTCGATGCCGACTTGCATGTTCAGGTCCTCGCCTCGCCCAGCACGACGCAGGCGTTGATTCCACCGAAGCCGAACGCGTTGCTCAGCGCGTGACGCAGGGGCCGCTGCGTCGCGCTCGGGCCCGCGAAGCGGCACTCGCCGTCAATGGGCTCTTCCAGGTTGGCGTTGGGGTGGACGAAGCCGTGCCGCAGCTGGCCCACCGTCGCGATGGCCTCCACCAGGCTGGCGGCGCCCAGACAGTGGCCGGTCAGTCCCTTGGTGGAGTTGATCTCCACCTCCCCCACCCGCGCGCCCCACACGCGCCGGATGGCCTCCACCTCCGTGCGGTCCCCCAGCGGGGACGCGCTGCCGTGGGCGTTGAGGTAGTCGATGGCGCCGGGGTCGACGCCCGCCTGCGCCAGCGCGCGGCGCATGGTCCGGACCTCGCCGTCCACGTTGGGGTCGGAGGACGCGTTGCCATCCAGCTGCACGGCCACGCCCAGCAGCCGGCCCTGGACGGGCGCCCCGCGGGCCCGGGCGAACGCTTCACGCTCCAGGACGACGCAGGCCGCCGCCTCGCCCGGGACGAAGCCGTTGTGCCGCCGGTCGAACGGGCGGCACGTGCGCGACGGCGCGTCCGTGAAGTCCTTGTAGAGCGCGCCCGCGTTCGCCAGCGCCTGCAGCTCCAGGACGGACAGGTCCGCGGGAGGGGCCACGACCACGCAGACGTCGCACAGGTCCAGGGCCAGCAGCTGGTGCGCGCGCGCCAGCGCCACGTTCCCGGACGCGGACGCGCCGCCCACGGTGCCCCCTTCGCCCTTCGCGCCCAGCAGCTCGGAGACGACGCCCAGGTGGAAGGTGTCCAGGAACTGCAGGGCGTAGCGCGGGTTGATGAAGGTGGGGTCGCTCCCGTATTCGCCGTGCGTCTGGAAGACGTACTGCTGGGTCAGGTTGTTGCCGGCGATCAGCACCCCCACCCGCTCCGGATCCACGCCCGAGGGCTCCAGGGCCGCGGCGCTCCACGCCTCCAGCGCGGCCACCACGGACGTCTGGACGGTGAAGGGCGCGCGGCGGCCCAGCTTCAGGGCCCGGGCCTTGCGCTCCTCCGGGAGGGCGCCCACGCGCTCCAGGGCCGAGTCGAAGGAGAAGCCGCGGATCTCCGCGCCAATGCGGCAGCCGTCCGGGAGCGGCCTGGCCGTCCGCTCGCGCAAGGCGATGCCGGAGCGGCCCGCCCGCAGTCCCTGCGTGAGCGCGTCGACCCCCTGGCCGAGCGCGCACACGACTCCCATTCCTGTGATCGCCGTGGCGGTCATTGGTCGCACATCACCGAGGTCTGTCGTTCGCGCGTGGGGGCTTCGTCAGGCCGCGCCGCGCTGGGCCTTGGCGTGGAAGAAGCCCACCAGGTCCCGGATGTTGTCCACGTTGGAGAGCTCCACGAGGGAGAACCTCAGCCCGAGCGACTCCATCGTCATCGTGACGATCTCCAGCCGGTCGATGGAGTTCGCGCCCAGGTCCACCAGCCGTCCCTCGAAGGGAACGGACTCCGGGGAGATGGAGAGGACGGAGGCCGCGTGGCCCCGCACGATGGAGAAGATTGCGTCGTGTCCCATGACAGTCATCGCGCGCGCCTCAGTAGGTGAAGACCATTCCAACGAAGGACACACCGGACCCCGTTCCCGTCAGCACGCCGCGCTCGCCGCGCCGCAGCCCGCCCACCTTGACGGCCTCGTAGAGGGCCATGGGCATGGAGGCGCCAATGCAATTGGCGTAGCGGTCGATGATGCGCACCAGCTTGTCGTCCGGATAGGTCAGGCTGAGGTAGTCCAGCACCACGCGGCTCGGCTGGTGCGGAATGACATACCGGCAGTCCTTGATGGTGATGTCCGGGCACTGCTTCCACAGCCCCTCGTTGAAACGGGGGAGGTACTCGAAGCCAATCTTGAGCAGCTCCGCCCCGTTCATGTGCAGGTAGTTGTCCTCCGGCGTGGTGTTCTTGCCGTTGGGGTGCCGCCGGGAGCCTCCGCCGGGCACCATGCTGAACTCCGCCCCATAGCCATACGTGCGGACCTGGGAGGCGTGGATGCAGCTCTTCTCCCCGGGCTCCGGCAGGGTGACGACCGCCGCCGCGGCCGCGTCCCCGAAGAGGGTGAAGTTCTCCGGCTTGCGGAAGTCCAGCGCCACGGAGGAGATGTCCGAGGAGACGATGAGGATGCGCTTGTAGCGCCGCATGTTGAGGGAGTTCGCCGCGACGTCCAGCGCGACGAAGAAGCTCAGGCATGAGGCGTTGACGGTGATGGACGGGACGCCGGAGCGGCCCAGCCCCAGCTCCCGCTGCACCAGCGGCCCGCCGTCCGGCACCGCCTGCTCGGGGGAGCCCGAGGCGTTGATGATGAGGTCGATGTCCTCCAGCTTGAGGCCGGCGTCGCGCACCGCCTCCTTCGCGGCCTCCGCGCCCATGAACGACGCCGTCTCGTCCTTGACCCAGCGCCGCTCGCGGATGCCCTGCTTCTCCACGCACCAGCCTGGGGGCAGATCGTATTTCTTCTCCAGATCGCTGCTCAGGACGACGTCCGCGGGCACATACCGGCCCAGACCGGCGATCTTGAACGGCAACGGAAAGCCACCACCCTGATTCATTTCCATGCTCCGGCCAGGAGAGACACTGCCTTGACGCCGTTCGGGAGCTACATTCCCAGCGACGCGATTTTTTCTTCAAGAAATGACGCGGTGTCGGAGAGCAGCTTCGCGGTGATCCGCGCCACTCCCCGGTTCTGCCAGGGCTCCAGGTCGGTCCCCTTCACCCAGGCATTGAAGGCGCCCAGGGCGGGACCGCAGTGGATTTGATAGTCGACGCGCCCCTCGGGGTCGCCCGCCAACGCCAGACGCGTGGAGTAGGCGAAGTACCAGCGGAACACGAGCGCCATCTTGTGCTTGGGATTGGAGCGAGCCTTCTCCAGCTCCTCGGGCGCCCGGGTGCGGAAGTACGCCTGGGTCTCCTCGAACACCTGTTCGAGCGAGCGCTTGAAGTACTTCGTCTCCAGCTGGTTGCGCGTCTTCGCGTCCAGGGTGTCCAGCGATTCGTGCTGGCGGTACAGCTCGTAGAGCTTGTTGGCGCGGGCCGGGAAGAAGAGCCCCCGACGGAGGACCTGGACGCGCGCGCCCAGCTCGAACATGTCGCCGGCCGGAGCGGTCGTGGTGTCCTGGACGCCCGCCTCCTGGAGCAGGGCCTTCATCGCGTCGGAGGCGCCGCTTTCGACGGTGCACTGGTTGATGCTGCCGGTGACGATGTAGTCCGCGCCCATCATGAACGCGGCCGCCGCGGCCTGGGGCGTGCCAATGCCTCCCGCGGCGCCCAGGTGGACGCGCGGGCCTTGCGGCAGGGTGCGCGCCAGGCGGTCGCGCAGGGACATCATCGCGGGCAGGAGCGCGAACGCGACGCCCTGGTCGGTGTGGCCGCCAGAGTCCGCCTCCACGGTGAGGGCGTCCGCCATGGGGACGGCGCGCGCCAGCTGGGCCTCCTCCGGGGTGAGCTTCCGGGCCGCCACCAGCTGCTCCAGGAGCCGCTCGGGCGCCGGGCTCAGGAAGGACTGCGCCACCTCCGGCCGGGACACCTTGCCCACCACGCGGTGCAGCCGGGTGACGGTGCCGTCCGCCTCGCGGCGCAGGCCCCTGGCGCGGTAGCGGACCAGGGCGGGCGTCATCTGCATGAACGCGGAGGCCTCGATGAACCGGATGCCGCGCTGGAGGAAGAGGTCCACCAGTGCGTCCTCCGTCTCCGGGCGGTTGAGATCATGGAGCAGGTTCATCCCGAACGGCGTCTGGGTTCCCAGCGCAGCCTGGAGCTCCTGGATGGCCTTCTCCACGCGCTCCAGGGACAGGCCCGCGCTCCCGAAGAAGCCCATGCACCCCGCGCGCCCCATGGCGATGACGAGCGCCGTGGAGGCGATGCCCCGGTACATCGCCCCGGAGACGCACGCGTAGCGCAGGCCGAAGTCCCGGCGGAACTCCGCGGACCCCAGCCGCTCCGGCGCCAGGGGCTGGACGCGCCGCGTGGAGGCCGGGGCGGGCTCTCCAACAGGCTTGGAGACGGGCGCGGAAGGGGGCTCCGGGGCCCTGGGCGGGGCAGGCTGGAAGGTCAGCGGCGCTGCCTCCGCGCGGATCTTCCGCAGCATGCCGGTGAGGACGTTGCCGGGGCCTACCTCCTCGAAGCTGACGCCCTCCAGGGACAGCAGGCGCCGCATGATCTCCGCCCAGCGGACCGGGCGGGAGATCTGCGCCGCCAGCGTCTCGTGCAGGAGGTGCGGCTCGTAGGGCAGCGCGTGGACGTTGGAGAAGACCGGGAAGCGCGGCGGCGCGAAGCGGAAGCCAGACAGGAAGGCGGAGAACTCCTGCTCCGCATCGATCATATAGCGCGAGTGGAAGGCGGCGCTGACCCGCAGCATCACGAAGTGCCGGGCCCCCTTCGCCAGGAGCGGAGCCTCCGCGCGGGCGACCTCGTCCCTGGGCCCGGAGATGACCAGCTGGCTGGGGGTGTTGAAGTTGGCGATGCCGACCCCGGAGAGGTTCTCCGCGGCGAGCGTCCGCTGGATGTCCTCCTCGCCCAGGCCAATGACCGCGGCCATCCCACCGCCCTTGGCCCGGCCCATGAGCTGGCCGCGCTTCTGGACGAGCCGCAGCCCGGTCTGGAAGTCGAACACGCCCGCGGCGAAGAGGGCGCTGTACTCTCCCAGGCTGTGGCCCGCGGCGTACGCGGGTGACAGGCCCGCCTCCTGACCCTTCAGGTAGGCCAGGGCGCTGACGACGTACAGCGCCGGTTGGGTATAGGAGGTCTCCTCCAGACGTCTGTCCGGGTCTTCAAGACAGAGGCTCCGGATGGAGTACCCCAGAATTTCGTCTGCCTGCTGGACCTGTCTGGGAAATTGATCGAAAAGGGCGGCGCCCATGCCTTTCGATTGGGCGCCTTGTCCAGGGAACATGACGACAGGGGTCATCGCAGCCCCCCGCGTGAGCGCCAGGCAGTGGGATTGTCCAATGACATCCCAGGCAATGAGCTCCACAGCGCAGGCACGCGAGCCTCCCCGACGGCAACCCCACTGACGCCCCAAGCGGCAGTGAAGCCAATCCATACTGATCGTCACTTAACCTGTCAATCAGGTCTAAATAGACCAACAAACTATTTGCGAAATGCGCGCAAGATCTTGAATTCCTGAAACTTTCCAGTGACGCCTGTGTTGCCTGCCAGTCCCGCGTTTGTAGCCTCGCAGGCAACAACTCCACGGCCGTATGTCCTTGCATTACCGAAGCGCGCGTCACGCGGTCCGCCGAGCCGCCCCCCGACATTCCTCCGCCCGGTAGGGGTGCTAGCGTCCCGGATGTGTCCCCTGCTCCCACCCCCCTGGCCTCCGCTTTTCTCGCGGCGCCTGGCCGCGCGCCCGCTTCACTTCCGGAGCCCACGCACTTGGAGGAACTGCTCCGCGCGTCGCTCGAGCGCGCCCGGTCGCGCTGGCCCGGACTGGAGCTGGAGGCGCTCGCCTTCGTGGTGTTCGTCGCTGAGCGATTGACGTCTCCAACGGGGCTGCTGGAGGCGCTCGAAGGGGCCTCGCCTGCCTTCTCGGAGTTGTACCTGGCCTTCGGGTGCCTGCGGCACAACCGCGCCGCGCTCCAGTTCTTCGAGGACGGCTACCTGCGCGATGTCGGCGCGTTCGTGTCCGGCGTGGACCGCTCGCCCGCTTTCGTCGCGGAGGTGCGGCAGGTGCTCCGGGAGAAGCTGTTCACGGCTGCCGCTGGCTGTGAGCCGAAGATTTCGGAGTTCACCGGCGGCGGCGCGCTGGGCGGATGGGTGCGGGTGGCGGCGCTGCGCATCGCGCTCAACCTCAAGCGCTCCGAAGCCCGGGCCGACACCGCCGCGCAGGACTCCGTCGAGTCCGCGTTCGGCGAGCAGCTGGGGCCAGAGCTCGAACACCTGCGCTCGCGGTACCGCGAGGCCTTCACGGAGGCCGTGCGCACGGCGCTGGGTGAGCTGTCCGACCGGGACCGCACGCTGATGCGCCTGTACCACGTGGAGTCGCTGTCGCTGGACGCCATCGCGGCGCTCTACCGCGTCCACATGTCCACGGTGTCGCGGTGGCTCAGCCGCGCGCGGGAGCAGGTGGCGGAGGCCACGACGCGGCGGCTGTGCGAACGCCTGGGGGTGGGCGCGTCCTCGGTGGACAGCATCGCGGCGCTGGTCGTGAGCCAGGTGGACCTCAGCCTGACGCGGCTGCTCGGTCCGGGGGGCTGAACTTTCGCTGCAAGGGATTTCCCGGCCGGTGTCAGGGCGTCGAAAGGCCCCTTCCGGGCCTCACCGAGGAAAGCCCCATGCGCGTCTCTTCCTGGCTGTCCGTCGTCACCCTCGCCGCCACCGTCTCCGCCTGCGAGCCGTTCCCCGACGATGCCCCCTCCATCCCCACCGAGGTGCAGTGGCCCGGCGAGGCCTTCTTTCCAGAGGGCATCGCGGCCTCGAAGGACGGCACGCTCTACGCGGGCAGCCTGGGCACCGGCGCCATCGCGCGCGCCAAGCCGGGCTCGCTGGGGGCCGAGGTCTTCATCCCGGGCCGGGCCTCATTCGGCGTCTACGGGCTCGAGGTGGATGAGGCCCACGACACGCTCTGGGCCTGCACCTACGACGACCTGCTGCTGCCCGCGCAGGCCTCGTACCTGAACGGGTATGCGCTCTCCACGGGTGCCCTGAAGGCCAGCCATGCCATGCCCAGCCAGGTCAGCTTCTGCAACGACGTCGCCGTCGATGCCGCGGGCAACGTGTACGTGACGGACTCGTTCGGGAACGCGGTCTTCCGGCTGGCCGTGGGTGGGACGGCGCTCGACACGTGGTCCTCGGATGCCGCGTACGAGCCCTCCGAGCCGGGCCTCATCACGCTCAACGGCATCGCCTACGACGGGGCGAACCGGCTCTACGTCGTGAAGAGCGACACGGGCGCGCTGTTCTCCATCGATATCCAGCCGGATGGCAGCGCGGCGGCGCCCGTGAACATCCCGGTGACGCCGGCGCTGGAGACGCCGGACGGGGTCGAGTGGGTGGATTCGGGCCGGCTGTTCGTCGTGGAGAACACGGTGGGGCGGGCTTCGCTGGTGACGCTGGGTGAAGGCGCTGGCGCGAAGGAGGTGCTCGCCAACGGCTTCGTGGAGCCGACCGCCGCCGCGATCACGAAGGACGGCGCGTGGGTGCTGGAGTCGCAGATGGGGTTCTTCTTCGGCACGCCGGGGACCCCGGCCCTGCCCTTCCGCGCGTACCGGGTCGCCGTCCCTCCTCTTCTGCCCTGAGCGCGAACAATCCTAGAGTCGCGTCCCACCATGTCGGGATGTCCCTCCGAGGAAACGATTCTCGCCTTCGTGGAGGACCGCCTGCCGCATGAGCAGCGCGCCCTCGCGGAGACGCACCTGTCCCGCTGCGATTCCTGCGGGTCGCTGCTCGCGGCCGTCGCGGCGACGTGGCACGCGGAGGGCCGGTTCGTGGAGGCGGCTCCGCCCCGCTCGTTCGCTCCTGGGGAGCGGGTGGGGCCGTACGTCATCGTCGCCCATGCGGGCAGTGGCGCGATGGGGGACGTGTACCGGGCTCGCGATGGGCGGCTGGGACGGGACGTGGCCTTGAAGGTGCTCCCGCTCCGGTTCGCGCAGGACGCGGAGCGCCTGGCCCGTTTCCGACAGGAGGCCCGCGCGGCGGGCGCGCTGTCCCATCCCCACCTGCTCACGCTGTTCGACGTGGGGACCCACGAGGACGTGCCGTACCTCGTCACCGAGTGGCTGGAGGGGGGCACCCTGCGGGCGCGGCTGATGCGTGGGCCGCTTCCACCAGAGCAGGCGCTGCGGCTGGGCATCCAGTTGTCACAGGGGCTCGCGGCCGCGCACGCGCGTGGCGTCATCCACCGCGACCTCAAGCCCGCGAACATCTTCCTGTGCTCGAACGGCAGCGCGCGGGTCCTCGACTTCGGGCTGGCCCGGCTCACCGAGCGCATCGAGGACGCCTCGCTCACCCAGAGCGGCGCGGTGGTGGGCACCGCCGGGTACATGGCTCCGGAGCAGATCCGCGGCCAGGGCGTGGATGCTCGCGCGGATGTGTTCTCGCTCGGCGCGGTGCTCTACGAGGCCGTGAGCGGCCGTGCTCCCTTTGGCGGTGACAGCCCGGTGGAGCGGATGAGCGCCGCGCTCCGCGATGCGCCTCCCGTGCTGCCGGGAGAGCTGGGGACGGTGATTGCTCGCTGTCTGGCGAAGGATCCAGGCGAACGGTTCCAGTCCGCGCAGGACCTGGCCTTCGCCCTGGAGTCCATCGCGGCTCGTGGTGCGCCCCTGGCCTTGCGGCGCGGAGTGTTCCCACGCCCTGCCCTGTGGGTGGCCGCGGCGGCCGTGCTGCTGTCTGTCGTGGGTGGCTTCCTGGCGTTCGGACACAGGCCGGCGACTGCGGCGGTGCCAACGGCGCAGTCCTCACGCCCGACGTACCGCCCCGTCACGTTCCGCCGGGGCCACGTGCTCAACGCCCGGTTCTCCGCGGACGGACACACGTTGCTCTATGGCGCGGCGTGGGAGGGAGGACCCGCGGAGCTCTACAGCGCGCGCACGGAGCGTCCGCTGTCACAACCGCTGGGGCAGCACGCGGATGTGCTCGCCGCGTCCTCGAAGGGGGAGCTGGCGGTGCTGCTCGAGCCCCGGTTCTTCGACGCCGAGCATGGCAGCGGGACGCTCGGCTTGATGCCGCTCGCGGGCGGCGCGCCCCGGGCCGTGCTCGATGGCGTGCTGGAGGCGGACTGGGGACGTGCGGATGGACCGCTCGCGGTGGTGCGCCGCGTGGGCGAGAACTTCCGGCTGGAGCAGCCCCCCGGCACGGTGCGCTTCGAATCCCAGGGATGGATCAGCCACGCACGCGTCTCCCCCGACGGAGCGCGGATCGCCTTTCTGTTCCATGCACATCCCAAGGACGACCGGGGCGGGGTCTGGGTGCTGGAGAAGGACGGTCCGCCCCGCGAGCTTTCGTCGGACTGGGCGAGCATCCGGGGCCTGGCGTGGTCTCCCGATGGAAGCGAGGTGTGGTTCACCGCCTCGCGTACAGGCGCGGACTCCGAGCTGTTCGCGGTCGACCTGCGCGGCACGACGCGGCCGGTGGATCGGATCGCCGGGCGGATGGTGCTGCATGACATCTCCCAGGACGGCTCCGTCCTGGTGGATCACCCGATGATCCGCACGGGGCTGGCGTTCGGGCACGCGGGCACGGAGCGGGACCTGACGTGGTCGGACTCGTCGTTCATGACGGACATGTCCCGCGATGGCCGGACCTTCCTCTTCACCGAGGGCGCGGAGGTGGAGGGCCCCACCTACGGCGCCTATCTGCGCACCTCCGATGGCGCACCACCGATCCGCCTGGGCGACGGCATCCCCATGGCGCTGTCTCCGGACGGCAAGCAGGTGCTGCTGGTGCGCTACGGCGAACAGATGGAGTTCCTGCTGCTGCCCACGGGCGCGGGCGAGCCTCGGTCGCTGTCGCTCGCTCCTGTCACCACGGTGCTCACGGCGCGCTGGTTCCCGGATGGGAAGCGGTTGCTCCTTCGCGCGCACGAAGAGGGACGTCCTGCCCGGCTCTGGGTCTTCGAACCCGGCTCCGGAGCCCCCAGGCCCATCACGGAGGAAGGCACGGGCTTCCACACGGTCATCTCACCCGATGGCCTCCGCCTCGCGACCGTGGACGCGGAGGGAAGCCTCCGCCTGTTCTCCCAGACGGGTGAGGCGCAAGGCACCGTCCCCGGCCGGTTCACGGATCAATGGGTGGCGGGCTGGGACGCGAGCGGAACGGCGCTCTACCTGCGAAGCGTCTCGCTCCCGGTGCGCGTCTCCAGGGTCGACGTGAAGACCGGCGCGAGCACGCCACACCTGACCCTTCCAGCGGGGGGCGTCATGCCAGGCCTCATCTCCGTGATGACGATGGCGATCTCCGAGGACGGAAAGTTCTACACATACAGCTACAACGAGGCGCTTTCCCGGCTGTATCTGGTGGAGGGATTGGTGGGAGCCCGGTCTTCCCCGCAATAACGGTGCTAGACTTCCATTGCGGTCCAAACCCAACCGGAGGTCGTGATGAAGCTCAAGATGGCGCTGGCGGCGATGGCGGCATGTCTGGGATTCGCGGCGGGATTCACCAACACCCAGGCCGAGGCGGCAGGTCCCTGTCCGTACTGTATCGACATGCGCGCCCGGTGCATGCGCAACGCGACGACTCCGGCGCAGGAAGAGGCCTGCTACGTCCAGTTCGACAAGTGCCGCATTGACTGGTGCGAGCCGCGCTGAACGCATCCGAGAACCGCGCCGCTCCGGACCGTGCCGAGCCGGGCCGCGCGGTTCCCGTCACTTCACTTCACATCAGGCGTTCTTCAGGTTCTCGTTCACGAAGTCCCAGTTCACGAGGCTGTTGAGGAAGGTCTCGATGAACTTGGGGCGCAGGTTGCGGAAGTCGATGTAGTAGGCGTGCTCCCAGACGTCGATGGTGAGCAGCGCCTTCTTGCCGTGCTTCAGCGGCAGGTCCGCGTTGGACGTCTTCATGATGGACAGCTTGTTGCCGTCCTTCACCAGCCAGGCCCAGCCGGAGCCGAACTGCGTGATGGCGGCTTCGGTGAACTGCTTCTTGAACTCGTCGTAGGAGCCGAAGTCGCGGTCGATGGCGGCCGCGATGTCACCCGTCGGCTTGCCGCCGCCGGCCGGCTTCATGCAGTTCCAGAAGAAGGTGTGGTTCCACACCTGGGCCGCGTTGTTGAACACGGGGCCGTCGCTGCTGAGGATGACGTCCTCCAGCGACTTGCTGGCCTCGGGCTTGCCCGCGGTCAGCTCGTTGAGCTTGTTGACGTACGCGGCGTGGTGCTTGTCGTGGTGGAACTCCAGCGTCTCCTGGCTCATGTGAGGGGCCAGCGCGTCCTTCTTGTACGGGAGCTCGGGCAGCGTGAAGGGCATCGGGTGCGTCCTTTCCGGGTTCAGTGAGGTTTCAGCTACTCGTTCGCTACTTCGGGGCGGGCCCTGGCTCCGGGTGCGCCGTCAGCGCGCGATACCCCCGGTTCCAGTAGAGCAACGGTTCTTCGTCCACTCCCCGCTGGATGCGCTCCACACGGCCCACCAGCAACAGGTGATCGCCGTAACGGTGCACATCCAACAGAGCGCACGCCAGACCCACCAGGCTGTCCTGCACGAAGGCACCTTCGTCGAACATCCGGCCTTCGGCCTCCCCCTTCGCGCAGCGGACCGACACGTCGCGTTGGATGGTGGACAGCACGCTCACACTGAAGCGGCGGGCGGCCTCCACGCGCTTGAGCGTGCGGGAGGACTGCTGCAGCGCCAGGGCAATCAGCGGAGGCGTCAGGGAGAGGGAGCTGAAGGAGCTGACCGTCGTCGCCGCGATCCCGTCCGCGTCACGGACGGAGACCACCGCCACCCCGCTCGCCCACCGGGACATCGCGTCCCGGAAGTCCAGGGCCGACACCCCTTCAGTACCACTCTGAGTCATGTGCCGGTCTCTACCACCCGCCCCGCCACCCGGTCAGCACTTCCTCCAATCCATTGGCGGAATACCAACGCAGTGGAACCTGCCCTCCGGGCCCGTCCATGGCCGGATCCACCCGCCCTCCGTATGCTGGCCGGCTGGAGGCGCCCATGGATCCGTTGTGGGGGGAGACGCTGAGGCGTCTGGATGCGCTGCTCGTCCAGGTGTGTGACCTGGAGGAGGCCCGCGCTTCGAAGCTCCGGGGGGAACAGGAGAATGGCTGGGATGCCGTGCGCACCACCGTGCGCCCTTCCACCGCCGAGCTCGCCTTCAGCTCGGCGCTCGCGGAGACGCCGCTCCTGGGGACTTCGCCTCCCCTTCCCTTCGCGCGGCTGCGGGCTTCACTTCGCGTCGACACCGTGGAGGAGGAGGCGCTGTTGCTCCTGCTCGCGACGTGGCTGGAGCCCCGGTACTCGCGCCTGTTCGCCGTGCTCCAGGACGAGACCGCGCAGGGATGGAACGTGGAGCGATTGCTGCTCACCGTCCTGGGACGTACGCCTGCTCGCGCGCAGCGCTTGCTGGCGTCCCTGACCGACAGCGGACTCCTGGTGGGCGGTGGATTGTTGCAGACGGGCGCTGGCGCTTTTCCTCCCATGCTCCGGCCCGTGGACCTGGCTCCGGAGGTCCGCGAGGCCCTGCTGGAACTGCCCCGTCCCTCCGTGCTGGGCGAGCTCTCGCTGGAATGGCATGGACCGGAGGTGCCGCCTTCTTCGTCACTCGGGACGTTCGCTGTCGTGCATGGCGAGGGGGAGCGACTGGGCGTGGCGATGAGCCTCGCTGACGAAGCCGGTGTGCCGCTGGTTGTCGCTCGGTGGGCTGGGGCTCCGGAGCCGGTTTCCATGGCCCGGGCCCTGTGGCGTCTGGCGTCGGTGCGCGGCGCGATGCTGGCCGTGGACATGTCCGGTGGGGAGCGGGGGCTGGCACTCTCCGTCACGGAGACGCTGTCTGGATTGTGCCAACGGTTTGGCGGGCGGGCCCTGGTACTCGCGGACTCCGCGCAACCCTTCGCCGTGCCGCACCATGAGGCTCCCGCTCCAGGCTTCGTCCAGCGGCGGACCCTGTGGATGGAGGAGGCACGGGTTCGGGGACTGTCATTGACGGAGGCGGATGCGGGACGGCTGGCGTCTGGCTTTCGGGGCGGGGTTCAGGAAATCCGCCGCGTGTTCGACTCGGCTCCCGGCGGTGACGTGGATGCGCTTCGTGCCGCGGCCTCGCGGCTGGTCCAGGTGCCCTTGCGCCATGGCTACCGGCTGGAGACATCGCGAACGTTCGAGGACCTCGTGGTGCGTGACACCACTCGCGCGGCGTTGGAGCGCCTGTTGTTCTACGTGGCGCAGCGCGATCGCGTCGCCGAAGAGCGTGGCCTGTCACGTCGCTTCCGGATGCACACGGGCCCGGTGGCGCTTTTCTCCGGACGCTCCGGCACGGGAAAGACCCTGGCGGCGGAGGTCATTGCCCATGCGGTGGGCCGGCCGCTGTATGTCATCGACCTGTCCCGGCTCGTCAGCAAGTACGTGGGTGAGACGGAGAAGAACATCGACGAAGTGCTGTCCCACGGCGAGCGCTCCGGCGCCGTGCTGTTCTTCGACGAGGCGGACTCGCTGTTCTCCGCGCGCACGGAGGTCAGCAACGCCAATGACCGCTTCGCCAACCTGGAGGTCGGCTTCCTCCTCCAGCGCATCGAACGTCACGACGGGCTGATCATCCTCGCCACCAATCTTCAGACGGCCATCGATGAAGCCTTCTTGCGCCGCTTCCACGCGCGCATCGAGTTCCCCTTCCCCGAGGTCGACGAGCGACGCCGCATCTGGGAGCTGATGCTTCCGGAGGGCGTGCCTCGCGCGGGGGCTCTCGACCTGACGGGCCTGGCGCAGCGGCACCGGCTGGCGGGCGGTGACATCCGCAACGCCGCGCTCAAGGCCATCTTCCTCGCCGAACAGGCGGGTGCTCCGCTGTCTCAGGAGCACCTGGAGCGCGCGGTCGCACTGGAGCTGTATGAACTGGGCCGGCTCTCGCGGCGTCCGGAGGCGGAGGCTCCTTCGGACGCGGGCACACGCCTTCGTCGCGTGGCGGAAGTGTTCCAGGAGGCACTGGACTCGCAGCTCAGACAACACTTCCTCAAGGAGGTCCACATCCTCCACGGCTCTCCCACCCGGGAGGCGCTCGCGGGGAAGCGGCCCGCCGTGTCGCTCGCGCTCTACCGGCTGGCTGTCACCCAGAACGGTGCGCTGCGGCTGGGGCTCATCGTCTCCGCGTGGTCCCACCGCGCGGAGGAGGAACATGAGCTGCTTGGCGTGTTGCATGGGTTGCTCTCACGTGGACTCCCGCACGAGCTGGATGGCCGCAAGCTCACACCTCGCGTCCAGGAGAGTTATGACTTTGACCTGCTCCATCGCTTCTGGAGCAGTCATGGACATCCCATCCGGGCCTCGCTGGTCCTCGATGTGGAGATGACCTAGCGTCCCTCGCGCTGATGGTGCGGGGGGGACCGTGCGCATCCGTGACCAGGGCCCGAAGGCCTCCGCCAAGGCCATGCTCCGGAAGAACTCCGGGCGCACTCCCTCGTCCTCCGCGGCCCTTCCTCGTGCTCCGGGTGTCGTTCCCCGGGGCCCTTCCTCGTCCAATCCCGCGCGTGAGCTGGCGGCGCGGCTCGCGTCGCTGAAGGGCGCGGCCCCTGCTCTCCACGGGCCTGTGCTCCGTGATGCCGCTCGCGACATGGAGCGCCGGTGGAGCGACCCAGCGTGGCGGATGCTGGGCGGTCCGCGCTCGCATCTTTTCGAGCCTTGCCCGGTCCACCCGCCGGAGGTCGCGCTGCTCTCCACTCCCGGCGCCGTCGAGGCGGAGCTGGGCATCCATGGGCTCGCGCCACAGCCGAACACCGGGCTCGCGCAGGCGGCTGGCGCGTCCCAGCCCGCGACCCTCGCGCAGCAGGAGGAGGATGCTCGACGGCGTGATGCGGCGCGCATGGCCGTCCTGCCTCTGGGCTCCGCTGAGCAGCTCGGAGACACCGCCGCGCGGCTCGCCGAGGCCCGTGATTCAGACCTCGAACCCTCCACGGTCACTGAGGAGTCGGAGGCGGCGGGACTCGGGGGCAGCACTTCTCCAGCGCCTGATGCCATTGCAGCAACCACCGTCGAAGCGCCCAGCGCGGGCGGCGACGTGGCAACGCCTGAGCAAGCTCCCGCGCCGGCATCCATCCCCACGGGGACCGCTCCGGGCGGCATGGACGACGCCGCGCGCATCGACACGCTGGTGTCCGCGCTGTCGAGCCAGAGCGATGTCCACATCGTCGTGCGTCAGGCCTCCCCTGGCGCAGGGCCCCAGGAGCCTCCTCCCATCCAGACGGATGCCGCGGTCGACACAGGCCCCAGGGTGCCCGTGCCTCCGGCCGCGATGGAGTGGCAGAAGGAGCTGGCCGCGGCCCATGCGCAGGGCGTCCAAGGCATCAAGCACGGTCTCGAAACCGCTCCGGATCCGACGGGTGCCGTCGCGGCGGTGGAGCCCCCCGCCAGCCTTCCCGCGCCGCCTCCTGCTCGGGCAGCACCTGTCACGGCGGGGCCCATCCCCGCGGCGCCAGCGGTGAGCGCGGACGCGGATCCGGTCGCCGCATGGAAGGGCCGCATCGCCAGCAGCACGGCGCAGGTGCCAGAGCCACAGCTTCCTCCGGCGCCCCGCTACACGTTCAAGATCACCCAGGCCGCCGTGGACCCCAACGCGGTCCGCGCCGCGCGCCTCAAGCAACTGGAGGACGAAGGCAAGAAGGCCATCACCCCGGCGAAGCAGCCGAAGGACCTTCCAGCCATCCCGGATGATCCCACCGGCAAGGCCTCTTCGCTGGTGGATGCGAAGTGCGACCGGAAGCTGGACGTCAAGGACGCCAAACTCCCCGACCTGCGGAAGAGCCCGCTGGGCCACGTGCCGGAGATTGGCGCGCAGCTCGTGCGCGACGACGGCGGGCACATGCTCATCAAGGGCCCGCTCGGCGACCTCGTCTACAAGCCCGGCGGCCCCAAGCCCACCGACCCGGAGCAGCTCAAGGACTGGACGCGCCTCCAGAAGAAGATCACCGCCGAGGCCGACAAGCAGAAGAAGGCGAAGGTCCAGCCCAAGGAACCCGCGAAGGGCATCACCGTCCTCGAACAGGCCGCCCCCGCGCCCATCAACGTCCCCGACTTCGCTCGCGTGGACATTGGCGACGTGCTGGCTCGGCTGCTCGCCGCTCCGGACAAGTACGCGGACGCCTCCGTCCAGAAGGCCCGCGAGGCCTATGTCCCGGGCGGCCTGGATGCGTCCTGGGGCATCGCTCTCATCGCCGCCGAACGCCCCATCTTCGCCGCAGAGCTCCAGCGCGTCGCGGACGCCGCTCAGATCAAGAAGGAGGACCTGGACGCGAAGGTGGAAGCCCGCCGCAAGCAACTGGTGGACTCGCACGTCGCAACCACCGGCACGCTCAGCAAGGCGCACGAGGACGCGAAGAAGAGCCTGGAGGAGGGCGGCAAGTCGTTCGCTGATTCCCTGTCGCGCATGCGCGCGTCGCTCGATGCGCAGTCCGAGGCCAAGGCCGCCGCCATCAAGGGCGGCGTCGACCTGACCGAGGCCCGGCGCAAGCGCGATGCACTCATCGCAGCCGTGGACACCAAGGTGAGCAACTGGGTCGTCCGGTACGACCAGAACGGCAAGCGCTTCAAGGAAGCCTTCGTGAAGGCCGCGAGCGACCAGATGCACGCCTACGAGCTCGCCGCGCTCCAGGACGAGTGGGAGCTCAAGAAGGACGCCGGCGATGATCCGGTGAAGCTCAAGGCCGCCACGGAGGCGTACCGCCCCACCAAGAAGTGGATGGACGACCGCCGCAAGGAGATTGGCGCTGTCGTCGCGAAGGCGAAGCGCGACATCGACCAGAGCGTGGAGCGCTATCAGCAGGAGCTGCGCGACGCGGGCAAGGAGGCCCGGGAGGTCATCCGCGATTGGCACGCGAAGCAGATCGGCTACGAGCGCGGCTTCTGGGACCGGCTGCTCGGGTGGATCATCGACTGGCTGGCGGCCGCCCACGACGAGAGCCGCGCTTGGGAGACCGCTCGCGCGGCGGAGAACAAGACGTCGCTGGATCAGAACATGCTGTTCCTCGCGGAGGTGCGCCTGCGCCAGGGCGAGGAGCTGGACGAGGAGACCATCAAGGGGAACAACGCCCTCAGCGAGGAGCAGAAGGCCATCCTGCTCTCCTACTACGGCAAGGGTGGCAAGGACGCGGTGCAGGCGCTCGCGGAGGGACTGGCCGTGCGCATCATCGGCCAGCGCCGCAAGCCGCTCATGGAGGCCCTGGAGAAGGAGCTGCTCGCGTCCACCGACCTGGAGCGGCTCAAGGTCGTCGTCGACCAGCAGGAGCCCCTCTTCAGCAACCGCGCTCGCAACATCTCCCTCAAGGTCTGGGAGGGCGTGGACCAGTGGGGCACGGACGAGAAGAAGATCTTCGACGCGCTCGCCAACCTCAACCCGCTCCAGGGCCACTACATCGAGCTCCTCTACCAGCAGGAGCACAACGAGAACCTGCGCGAGCGGCTCAAGAGCGAGCTGGACGACTTCTTCAGCACCACCACGCACGACTGGGACAAGGCGGAGGCGCTGCTCTCCGGCAACGCCTCCAAGGCCGCCGCCGTCGAGCTGAACGACGCCATGGAGGGCACCTTCCTCGGGACCGGCTGGGGCACGGACGAGGACGCCATCTTCAACCTGCTTCGCGGCAAGACGCCGGAGCAGATCGAAGCCATCAAGAAGGCCTACCAGCTGAAGTACGGCAAGGACCTCGTCGCCCAGATGGACGACGAGCTGCGCAGCGGCGCGCGCACGACGCACGACGCGGACGAGATGCACGCCCTGGTGGAGGGCCGCACCGAGGACGCGCGCGCCATCGAGATGGACCGCGCCATGCGCGGCGGGTGGTTCTTCGGCCTGGGCACCGACCGCAAGGCCATGGAGGGCGTCTACGACCGCATCCGCAAGGAGACGGAGGCCGACGCCCAGCAGTACGGCTGGGACACCCAGACGTTCCGCGCGGAGCTGCTCAAGCGCAACCAGGCCATCGACGCGTCGTATGAGCAGCAATACGGCACGGATTGGACCCAGCGCACCGCGGGCGAGAGCGCGCTCAGCGCCGCGTTCCACGACGAGATGAAGGGCGAGGACCTCAAGCTCATCGAGGGCCTGCGCGACGACAAGGGACTCCAGGTGGATGCCGCGCGCATCCGCATCGAGCACACCAGCGTCTTCTACGCGGACGACAAGGTCATCCGCGACGCCATGTCCGCGCAGGGCAAGCGGCAGATCGCCGACGCGCGCCGCGACGGCTACCTGGACATCCAGGAGCGGATGGACATCGAGCGCGGCCTGGACGAGGCGAAGGTCAAGCCCGCCAGCGAAGGCCCGCTCACCGAGGAGGACCGCCGCAAGGGCCGCATCAGCGAGCTCGAGTTCCTGGAGAAGTGGAGCCCGGAGAAGGTCCAGGCCCGCATCGCGAAGGAACACAAGGAGGTGGACGTCAAGGCGAAGGCCCAGGCCCAGGCCGACGCCATGGCGAACATGAAGGCGCTGGCGGCCGAGTACGACAGCGCCTACGTGGAGGGCACGCACCTTCAGGCGAGCTTCGAGCAGGCCGTCCTGATGGACACGTCCGGCGCGGACCGGGACGCCGTCGCGGCGATGCTGAAGAAGGGCTACCTCACCGACGCGGAAGTCGTTCAGTACGCCGTGCAGGGCGTGGGCACGGACGAGGACGCGCTCAAGGAGGTCTTCGCCGGGAAGACGAAGGCGGAGATCCAGGCCATGGCCGAGGAGTGGGCCAAGGACCACCCCGCCGACCCTGGCGACACGCACACGCCCTTCGAGCGCTTCCGCGCGCGCATCGACGAGGAGCTGAGCGGACGCGAGGCCTTCGACATCCTCGACATGGTGGACTACGGCGAGCCCGTCACGCCCCGTGAGAAGGCGGACCGCGCCTGGCGCCGGGTGCACTTCGAGGCGAGCTCCACCAACAGCCTGGCGTCCTCGGAGTACCAGCTGGTGCTGGACCAGGCGTCCGCGCTCGACGCGGAGGTGAGCGCGCTGGAGCTGCACGAGCGGATGCGCCCCAAGCCCGGGGACAAGAACTACACCGCCGACGGGCTGCGCAAGTGGCAGGACGACTGGGAGAAGAAGTCCGAGCGCGTGCAGCGCCAGGGTGATTACGCCGACGAGTCGGTGCAGATGCACCGCGAGCAGGTGGACTTCATCACCGACCGGCTGGTGATGGTCCTCACCGCGGTGGTGATGGCGGTGGTGGTCATCATCGGCGTCATCGTCAGCATCTTCTTCCCGCCCGCGGGCGCGGGGTTCTGGGCCGCGTTCGGCGCGTTCATGGCCAGCACGCCGGTGCTGGTGGGCACTGCGGTGGCGACTGCCGCCGTGACGATGCTGACCAAGGCCGCCATGAAGGGCAGCGCCTACGGCTGGGAGGAGGCCGCCACCGACGCGGGCATGGGCGCGGTGGACGCCCTCACCGCCGCGGCCACCGCCGGCATGGGCACGAAGCTGCTCAAGCTGGGGTTCCTGGCGCGCATGGCGGAGGAAGGCGGCGTGCTGGCGCGGATGACGGCGCACGGCCTGGCCCAGGGCGCGGAAGGCCTGGCGCAGTCCGTGCCCTCCGCGTTCCTGGGCAACGTCCTCAACGACGCGAACTACAAGGGCGGCAACGCGCTCTTCAACGTGCTGGCCGGCACCGCCCTGCAGGCGGCGCCGGGCGCGGTGATGGCCGGAGGGCTGGGCGCGCTGGGCGGCATCTCCAAGCCCCACGTGCCACCGCGCACCCAGGACCTGCTCAACTTCCGGGGCACGCCCAAGGAGCGGCTGACCCTCTTCAAGAAGTGGAAGGCGGAGAACCCCGCCGGGAACATGAAGGAGTTCCTGCGCGAGTTCGACGAGGGCCTGCTCAAGCAGATGTCGGGCGACTTCGACCGGCAGCAGCTCCAGCGCGCCATGCGCAAGGAGCTGCTGGAGCACATCCCGCCCGCGCAGCGAAAGGCGTTCGCGAACACGCCCATCGAGCTGATCTCCGAGGCGGACTTCGAAGCCCTCACCGGCAGCAAGTCCGCGCAGGCCGTCAC
This sequence comes from Corallococcus sp. AB030, assembly GCF_003668965.1. Taxonomy (NCBI): domain Bacteria; kingdom Pseudomonadati; phylum Myxococcota; class Myxococcia; order Myxococcales; family Myxococcaceae; genus Corallococcus; species Corallococcus sp. AB030. The sequence goes on along the minus strand of NZ_RAWQ01000003.1, from coordinate 64,732 downwards.
GATGTTCCGGCGCGGCAAGCCCACCATCATCGTCAAGGCGGGCGCGGACCTGTCCGACCTGGGCGAGGAGGGCCTGCACCTGCTCCAGCGCCACGACAAGGCGACGCGCGACCTGATCAAGGCCCTGGACGAACGGGCGCTGCGGAACTGGGACAAGCTGCCCATCGAGAAGCAGTTCGAGCTCTATCGCAAGAAGCTGCTCCTGGAGATCGACGCGCAGGAGTCGCTGCTCACGTCGCTGGAGGGCAAGCGCGGCGTGTCCATGGAGCAGGAGGAGGCGACCCGCCGCATCCGGCAGGGCAAGAAGACGCTGGAGAACCTGCGCCAGCGGATGAAGGAGGTGGATGCCTTCACGCCCCTGGACATGGCGGAGTTCGGCCAGGGCGTGCGCTCGAAGCCGCAGTACCTGAATGAGCCTCCACGGCTGTTCAGCAAGAAGAAACCGCCCGTGCCTCCGCCGGAGGCGGAGGGGGCCAGGCAGCTGGAGATGGAATTCACCCCGGCGAAGCCACCGGAGGTGGTCGTTCCGGAAACGAAGCCGCCGGCGGTCACGACGCGCGGAGGTGGGAAGAAGAAGGCGCTGGTGCTCACCGTGACGGACACGGAGCCGGTCATCCGGCAGTCAGGCCGGCCCAACGACGTGTGGCCCAACACCGTGCTCCACGCCGACCACCCGGAGGTGGGGCCGTTCTCGAAGGGGGGGCCGGAGCTGGATGATCCGTTCATCAAGAGCGCGCCGCGCCAGGTGTTCACCGACGCGCAGCGGGCGCGCACCACGCTGGTGCTGGATCCGTCGGACACGGTGGCGCAGATCGGCCCCGCGTGGCAGGAGGTCAAGTACCGCCCCAAGGAGCTCCGCTACTACAAGCTGGTGGAGGTGACGCGCGCCAGCGGTGAGACGGAATACATCGAGCTCATCCTGTCCAAGCGCTCCGGCAACCGCTGGGAGCCGCGCGGCTTCATCACCACCGAGGCGGGCGAGGTGGTGGAGAAGCAGAAATCCCTGGCGTTCACGGAGGCGCTGCTCGGCGAACGGCTGGGGCCGACGGAGCGATTCCGGCGGCTGGACTTCAAGCCCAGGGGCGCGGAGCAAGGCAGCGGCATCGATGAAATCATCGTCGAGTTCGACCACGCCGCGGATCCGACGAGCGCGAAGCTCCACCTGGTCGAGGTGAAGGGCGGCAAGCACGCCCCCAGGCTCAAGGACTTCACTGCGGTGGGAGAGAACCTCCGCAAGAACCTGGACGACCTGCAAGCGCAGCTGTCGGACCTGGCCTGGGCCCGGGCGAGAGGCCTGGGGCCGGCGCACCTGGAGGCGCTGACCAAGGCCATCGACGAGTGGCGGATCTCCATCGAGCTGCGCGTGGGGCCCATCACCCCCATGCCTCCGCCGGGCTGGGAGCTCGTCGACCGCGTCGAACGCATCGCGGACGCGTGGCGCAAGATGTCGCTGGTCCGGGAGGTCATGCCCCACGGTTCGGCCCCCCGCGCGGAGCTCGATGCCCTGATGGTTGCCTTCAGGGACGAGCTGAAGAAGGGCCGCGTCGGGGCCACGCTGAAGGTGCTGAAGAAGGTGGAGTCAGCGCTCAAGGGCACGAAGCGCAAGCCAGGCCTGCTGGCCCAGTACAACATCGATCCAAAGCAGCTGAAGGGGCTCATCCACAGCCTGGACCCGAACGTGAAGCCGGGGGAGATCGCCCGGATCATCGAACCGTTCGAGACCGCGAAGCGCATTCGCACGATAGGTCCCACCGGCAACGTGCTGGGCTGGGGGGACTTCGACATCACCGTCTCTCGCAGCTGGAGCAGCCGCCGGTTCAAGCGCTTCGAGCTGGCGCAGATGCGGGACCTGCAAGCGGGGCTGGAGGACATCCCGGAGCTGGACCCCTCGACGTTCGGCACGCTGTCGCTCCGGGACCGGCAGCAGGCCCTCAAGAAGTCGGTGGGCGCGGCCATGGACGCAATGGGCATCCCCCGGTCGCGCCGTCCACAAGTCCAGTTCCAGAACCTGCCGGCTGGGGACTACGGATGGATGGAATGGGACTTCAACGTCACGCACCAGGGCCGGCTCGCGCCCGTGAGCCGGCGTGGCGTCATCGTCATCAACGAGAACCTGGACGTGGGCGACGCGGTGGGCACCGCCGTCCATGAGTCGCGTCACTACTATCAGGCGTATCAGGCCTACCAGTACTCGATAGGCCGACAGTCGCATCCGTTCTCACGCCGGTGGTGGCGCAACCTGCCTGGCTCCGGCGGCCACTACTACGGGCCGGGAGACCCCCGGTACTTCCGGCAGCCCATTGAAACGGACGCGGAGAGCTTCGGCCGCCGCGTCATCGATCTCTTGCCGCCCCGCTGGCCTCCTCCATGATGAGGTTCCGACATGCGCGTCGCTCCTTCCACCTCCGTCACCTGCTTCGTGTGCGGCTCCACGTTCACCGTCCACAACCGGGTGGACCTGACCGGAGGCCGGCGGACCGTCCTCCAGGAACCGTCGGCCTGTCCCTTCTGTGATGCGCCCCTGCGGAGCATCCCCAGGCTGGACGTGGGCGTGGCCAAGAGCCTGTTGCTCACCGAGGCCGGCGCGCCGGAGGAGAAGAAGACATACGGAACGGTGGAGCGGTTCCTGGAGCGCTTCACCCGCACGGAGGCGGAGGTGGACACGCTGCTGACGTTGGCGCGCGAACTGGACCTGGAGGCCTGGGAGTCGGGCAACCTGGCGCGGCTCCAGCGGAGCAAGGATGCGGGGCTGAAGACGGAGACGAAGTTCGTCTCGAAGCTGCGCGAGGAGGCGGAGGACGGTGGCCTCTTCGAGCGATTGCAGCGCGCCGCGACGACCGTCAAAGATGCGCACCGCGCCCTGTGGAAGCACCACATGGCCCTCTTCCAGCAACGGCAGCAGCCGTGAACGAGGCGGAGTGACATGGCTGGAATCCCCGTGAACGTTCCAGGCACCTGGGCCGGGCTCTTCTCCGCCGAGTGGGGAGAGGACACCCACGCGCGCGAGCTCATGAAGCGCTTCTCGCCCATCGCGCTGACGAAGGCGAACACGCCCGTTCAATACCTGCGGACGCTGGCGGATGTGCTCGCGTCGCTCATCGTGTTGACGGGAGCCGAGGAGGCCCGCACTGCGGCCGCGCCCCTGGTGCCGCTGTGTGCGGCCGGAATCGAGCAGGCCGGGGGGTTCTTCGATTCGGTGGATCCGCCGCGAGTCGCCCTCCAGGTGCTGTCCTTCGTGAACGCGGCGGAAGCGTGCGGGGCCGCGCAGGGAATGGTGACGGCTTCGCCCGCGAAGGCGTGGCTGGAGGCCCTGGCGAAGAAGGTGAAGAAGCTGGATGACGTGTTGCTCTATCGCTGCGGGCTGGTGGCGCTCTGTCTGGGGGAGCCGGACCTGGCGGCGAAGCTGGTGGGGGGTGGGAAGCTTCCGGAGACGCTCACGCCCGGGGAGCAGTTCGGCTTCAACGTCCAGGGCTTCGTGCGCTACCTGGCGACGGCGATGAAGGTCGGGGCACCGTCTGAAGCGGTGCGGCCGGCGTGGGAGTCCTTCGTGGAGGGCTTTCCGAAGATCAAGGCCGCGGAGCAGGTCTCGTGGAGTGACCTGCTTTGGGCGGCTCGCGCGTACTTCGTGGGCGTGGAGGGGCGGCCGGTGGCGCGGGTGGGTGAGTCGCTGCATGCACTCGTGAAACCGACCTGATGCGCTCCCCTGCTCTCGTTGCCCGACCTGAGGTTTCTTTCGAGGCGATGGACCGGGTGCTGTCCGCGCTGGGCTGGCTCCTCCAGTCCGAAAGCCAGACGCCTCCGCTCATCCCAGGCGAGCCGGAGTTCGCGGTGTACGTGAAGCGCGGGACGGACTCGGCGATCCATTACACGTTCAACCCGGTGCTCCGGCTTCGGGTGCTGGAGTTCTCCGGACCTGACGCCGTGGGGGAATGGGTGGCCGTGCGCAAGGCGGTGCCGGTGATGGAGGCCCCGGCGCTCGCGGCGCTGCTGGCTTCGTCGGAGACGCGGGAAGTGTTGCTGGGGTTACTGGCCACGGAGACGCTGCGCGAGCGCTCGTCGATGGAGCGCGTGGCGGCGCTGCGCTTCCATCCGGAGTTCAGCGTGTCTCGGACCGCGGAGCGCGTGCTGGCGTCGCTGGTGCCGGATGGGACGGAGGAAGCGTTCGCGCGGTTGAAGGCGGAGAAGGAGGCGCACCCGGACCGCTCCGTGCTGTTCGCGCACCTGCCAGGGGAGGAGCAGCGGCGGCAGGTATTGCGCTGGCTCATCCATGATCAGGCGGCGTCCAATCCGGACGTCGACGCGGTGCTGCGCTCCGCGCTGGTGGACGCGGACGCGGAGGTTCGGGTGACGGCGGTGATGGCGGCGGCCCGGCTCCAGGCGAGGGAGGTGCTGCCGGCGCTGCGCGAGGCTCGGATGCCTACGTCGACGCGGGAGGGCGCGGACCCGAGGGACCGGCAGTTCTATTCGAACCTGCGGGACCTGGTGGTCCATGTGCTCGCGGGCCGACCGCTGCCTCCAGAGGGCTCACCGAAGCGCGAGCGGATGGCTCCGCTGCTGCGCGCGCTGTCGGGCCCCGCGGATGTTCGGGACGACCCCACGCTGCTGTTGCATGCGCTCACGACGCCGGTGGATCTGGGGCCGCGCCCGGTGGGACTGCCCGAAGCAGTGGTGGAACGGGACGGCACGTACAGGCTACGCCGGTCCGGGTTGGAGGCGCGCTGGGTGCCTCCGGTGGAGCATTGGCTGGGGACAGGGCCGACGCTGCGGCGGGTGATTTCTCCGGGGTTCTTCGTTGCTCGGGTACCCGTGAGCCGGGCCGCGGCGGCCTGGGCGATGGCGGCTTCACAGGGGCCGATGGGGACCGCGGGGCCGGACGCGGAGGAACCACTGCCGTGCACTCTCGTGGAGGCAGAGGAGCTGTGCTCGGCGCTGTCACGCATTGAAGGCGTGGCGCTGCGGCTGCCCTCCAGCGAGGAATGGGAGATGGCGGCCCGTGGGCCAGATGGGCGGCTGTTCCCCTGGGGTAATTCGATGCGGGACGACGGGGCTATTCGGGCTTCGCCCTGGGGCGTGGAGAAGCTCGTGGCTTCGCTTCCGCAGTGGGCGCGGGCGGGACTGCTGTGCGGGGGACGGGAACAGCCGCTGTGCGCTTCGCGCCGCGAGGTGTCGGCGGGGGTGGGCGCCGTGCGGTGGGTGCTGGCCTCCTGAAGCTGACTGGCAGTGCGAGGACGCCGGGACTGCCGCGCACGAAGCTGGGCCCCCTGGGATGGCGAGAAGTTTCAGGCTGGCCGCCACCTCCGGGAGCAAAGCGCCTCAAACCTGTCCGACTGTCGGACAGGTTTCCCGAGGCCGCAGGCCCGGGGCCCGTTCCCCGTGGAGCCACCGGCCACTGTCCTCGTCCGTCGAGTCGGGCGGGCTACTTCTTTGGCATCCGGATGTTGGGGTTCGCCGTGACTCGGGGGGCGCTCTTCGCCTTGAAGCTGCCGCCGGCCGCAGCCTTCATCGTGGGCCCCTTGGCCGCGGTTCCCAGTTGGGCCCTGGCTGTGTCCGTCTTGGGCTGCTGCGACGGCGCGATGGCCTTGTTCATGGCGGGCTTGCGGTCGGGTGTCTTCCGCGTCTGGGACGTCATTGTCTTCATGGGTTGCCTCCGGGAATGCGTCCGGCGGGGATGCCTTCCAGCTTGAGCGACACACCGGGCTGCGCTGGGACTTCCAGGTCCACCAGGCCTCCTGCGCCAGTGAGGTGCACGTCCGGGCCAATCTCCAGACGGCAGCCCACGGCCGGGCGTCCCGTGTGGTCCTGGACCAGCAGCCTGCGCCGGTCGTCGCTCACCACCACCGACGGGCGCCTCAATGTGACCTGCGCCTGCGCGATGAGCACGCAGCGCTGACCCTTCACGCTCGCTCGGACCTGGGCCCGGACCCGGGCGACTCCGGGGGCCTTGCCTTCGGGAGGTCTCGCCAGGAGCGTGGCACTGGCCGCGGGTGGACCTGGGAGGACCGCGCCTTCCCAGACCGCCTCGAGCCCTTCGTCCAGCCCCACCGCCGCGAGCGACAACGGCACGCGGATGGGTTCCGCGCCCAGCCAGAGTTCGTCTGGCGCGACGATGGCCACTTCGGGCTCCAGTTGGACGTCCGCGATCCAGGACCAGCGCTCTGTGAGCAGGTCCGCGAGCCAGCCGGCTTCTTCTGGCGACATCCGTTCCAGGGCCTTCTCCACGTGCGCCGGATCCGCCAGTCGTTGGAGCGCCGAGGCGCCCTCCCGGAACCGGGCGTTCTCCAACAGGCCGTCGAGCTGGTCCGGAAGCTGTTTCGCGAGGGAGCGCAGCAGGTGGCCCAATCGCTGTCTTGGAGGAAGTGCGTTCATCCTCGCCTCCTCCACAGCGAACGGCCGACCATCCGGCGCCGCAGTCGCTGTTCTGCTTGATGGAGCGCTTCAGCGTCCCTCGCCGTGAGTCGGCGACCGTTCATGAAGAAGGCCCGTGTGCTGGGTTCCAGTTCGTGTCCCGGGGCTTCTTCCCACACGGGCTCTTCATCAGGGACTTCGGGTCGTGGCGGTGCCTGGACTCGCGGCGGAGGAAGCAACGTCTTCACTTCGATGTGCACCGGGCCTGGTGTGGTGTGCCTCGTGGCCCGTGATGGGGAGAGGATGGATTCGCCCCGTTCCTCCGATTGAGATGGATGCGGAGTCCGTGGCTCAGGTCTGTCATGACGACGTGGCCCGAGTTCCTCATGGAACGGTGGGGCCCTTCGTGTGTCCGGTGCCGGCAGTCGATCCAGGGCTCGGGGTGTCCGTCTCCTCCGTGGCGATGCCCGTGGGGACGTCTCTCTTTGCTCCACTGGGAGCGCCTGTGGTGGCGCTTGGGTGGTGGCGCGCGCGACGCGATGGCGGCGTGTTGGAGACTCCGGGACCCGTGCGCGGATCCGTGGGGGTTCGGCGCTTCTCTCCACAGCGGGTCTCGGCACCCGACTCCTTCGCGGACTTGGAGCCTTCACGCGTGTTTCGACGGCGAGAGGGACCTCAGGGGCCTTCTGGCTTTCAGGTTCGGGCCGGTCGCTTCGTTGTGAAGTGACATCCCCGCCCGCGGTGCGAGGCCGAAGTGGTCGTGGCTCCGCGACCTCCGTCTGGAACTCTGGGGCGCTGGGGACAACGGGGAGCGCGAGCGAGGAAGGCAGTTGCCCATCTGGGCTTCGGTTCACGGGTTCGACCGGTGGCCGTGGTTCCTGGAGCTGTGCCGACGTACCGACAGGTCGGGGAACACGACGGCGGATGGGTGCGCTGGGTTCCGTTACGGCCGGGACTCCGACCCGCTCATGACGCTTGAGCACGGGTGGCGTCGCGTTGTCAGGTTCCGTGAGCCCCATGGACCTGGGGCCTGTCGATGGCGAGGCGGTCTTCACCGCGCGGCCTGGCTCCCCTTCCCGCCTCCGCGCACCCGGCGTTGGCAGGGACGGTGGCAGCGGTGGATCCACCTTGAACTCTCCGCGCTCCCCCCGCTCCAGGGGATGGAGCACCCGGTCCAATTCCGCGAGCAGCGCGGCCACCGCGAAGAGGTCGTCTCTGGCTTCGCTCATGTCGGCACTCCCAGCCAGGACTTGAGGACCGTGGTCGCGGCTCTCAACTCCGGGTCCCTCAACACCGTCTTCGTCACGCCGCCGTCCTGCACCGTGATGTTCGCTGTGCCTGAATCCAGCTCGATGGGGAGCATGACTCCCGTGGCGAGACTCGGGCCTCCGAAGCCCTTGAAGTCGCGCCGCAGCGTCACGTCGCGCACCAGCGCCTTGGGCATCTGCAGATCGCGCAGCGTGATGACCACGACCTCCTCGTCGTCCTCGCAGCACAGCGGCGTGGGCGTCGTTGTCACCTCGTCGTCCGCTCGGGCCGCCGCGCCCGTGCGCACGTCCACCGTGTCCACGGTGGCCACTCCCTGCCACCACGTCCCTTCGTCGTCCGCTCCGCGCACGAGCAACAGCTCCCCCGGCCTTGCGACCTGCACCGGTTTGCTCGAGCCAGATGTGCTCGTCAGCGGGCTGCCATCCAGGAACAGTCGCGTCGCGCCGACCTCCACCGGCGGCAGCAACTTGAACGTCTGGCCTGGATACGGCGCGGCCACCGATGACGGCACCAGACCCAGCGCGCCGCCGCCCTGCCCCAGGATCAGGTTCAGCTTCGCGCCCAGGGCGATGATCTCCTGCACCACCCCGTCCGCCTGCGGACCCGCCGCCGCGTGTCCATCCATCAACTCCTGCGTGGAGATGGACACCGCGCTTCCACTCACGGGCGACCCGCCCCTCACCATTCCGGCGACTCCGGGCAGCTTCGCATCCGTCGCGATGGACACATTCAGCGGCGCGATGATCAGCCGCTTCTCGGCTCCTTTCACCTCCCAGCCCAGCACCAGCGCCAGCGTGGGCCGGTCCCCTCCCACGTTCGCCACATGTCCCGGCTGCACTTGTCCCAGGTCCACCGTAGGCGTCACCGACAACGCCGTCGCCTGCGTGAGCGTGTCCTTCACCAGGGCCACCGGTCCCACCAGCGGGATTCCCGTGGACTGTCCCGCGAGCACTCGCGTCAGGCTGTCGCAGAATGGCTTCAGCACGAGCTTCAGCAGCGGTGCCAGCGCAGCCCGGTTGCGCACGTCGAACCATCGCTGACGGAACACCCAGTGGAAGCGCAGCGACCACTCCAGCGTCCGGAGCATCCGCAGCGACCCGTCCGGATATGCCAGCCGCGACGCCACCGCCTCGTCCATTCCCTTCCCTGCCTCGATGTCCAACGTCGTCAGCTCGTTGGACAGCTGGCCGGGGATGCCCGGTGAATCCGCCCTCCGCAGCGTGGTCTTCAACGATGCCAGCCCCGGCACGGACGCAATCACGGTGCGTGGCGGCTGGAGCGCCGTGGCCACCGCGCCGTAGTCCGTCGCCGATGCCTGAAGTGAATCCGCCGCGCGTTGGAGCGCATCCGTCAGCTCCGGGGCCGCGCCCTGCTCCTCCAGCGTGGCCTTCGCCTGGAGCAGCACGTTCCGGTCCGACAGGCACTCGCTCTGGCGGGTCGAGGCCCCGGACGCCACCGGGTCGAAGGCGCTGGATGCCGACGAGATGCTCAGCCCATCCAGCACGTTGCTCAGGGACACCGTCTCCGATGTCGTCTTCAACTCCGCCCGCCTCGTGGTGCGCAGGCCCGTCCAGGTCCCCAGCTCCGCGACGCCGCTCTCCGCCGCATCCTTCCGCTGGTCCGTGGTGAAGAGCCCCGCGTCGATGGCGTCCTCCACGGTGCCGCTCGTCGACAGGGGCCCGAAGTCATACGTGGGCACCCGCACCGCCACCTCGCCGCCGTGCTTCTCGTCGCGGAAGGCGAACAGCGTCACCGTTCCCGCGAGCAACGCCGCTCCCGTGAGCTTTCCGTCTCCATCCGCTCCGATGGTGCCCACCGCGAACTCCAGCTCCTCCACGCCCGGCAGCCGGCTCTCACTCCCCACGAGCGAACCGGCGGACACATTCGGCAGTCCTTCGCCCCGGGGCGCGGCGGCCAGGGCTGGCGCTAGCGCGATGCCCACCGCGCGACGACGGGCCCGCTCGATGACGTTGAACACGGGCAGGAGCGCGCACACCGTCTGGACGTGCGGCGCGTCCTGATCCGCCACGCCGTCCATTCGGTCCAGGAACGCCTCCAGCTGCTTCCAGGCCGCTGTCCAGCCGTCCAGCTCCGCGCTCAGGCGTGTCACCGCGCTCACGGGCCGGTTCCCTTCTTTGGCGTGTTCGGTGGCGGCGTGGATGTGTCAGCCGAGGGGGGCTGCGGACTCGGCGGACGTTCGGACGCGCCCGGACCTCCGAAGCCGATCGCCAGCGAACGCCCTCCCCTGCGCTGGGCGTGCTTCGTGGACGCCATGCCCTGCAGGATCTCCTTCTGTTCCTCCACGTGCTCCTTCGACTGGTCCAGCACTTCCACCAGCGCGGCGCGGCTCCGCTCGGCAGCGGCCTTCAGTTCATCTGGCGTGCGCCCCACCGCCCTCACGAACCGCTCGGGCGCCTTCTCCACAGCGTTCACGAACTTGTCCGCCTGCTTCTGGGCCTTCGTCTTCAGGTTGCCCCAGGCGTCCTTCACCTCGTCCCCGCTCGCCTCCAGCACCTGCGCGGCCTCGCTCTCCAGCAGGGCCTTCTTCACGTCCTGGAGTGTGAGGTCTCCCGACGCCAGCTCCATCGCGGACGACAGGCCCAGCAGCTCCCAGAGCATCGCGGCCTTCGCCAGGTTGGGCCCCGCCGCCAGCAGACAGATGCCTCCCACGTAGCCTCCCGGGGGCCTGTTCGTCGCCGTGAGGAAGGCCTGCTTCAGCCCCGCCACTCCGCCCGTCGTGGACACCGGCAGCGCGTACATGCCCGCGGACTTGAGCGCGTTCAGCAGGTCGATGATGGCCTGCACCGCCTGCGCCAGCTTCATCAACACCTGCACCTTGTCCTGCATCGCGGCGGCGAGACTCCGCAGAAGCGTCGCCAGGTTGTCCACCGACAGGAGCAGCGCCCTCAGCGCCTCCGGGAGGATGAGCAGCTTCTCCAGGTCCGGGAACAGGTCGCGCATGCGCGCGGACTTCCAGTCCGGCTTCACCGACCTTCCGCGCGCCCGGCTTCGGCGTGGATCCAGCGCGCCCTTCGGGTACTTCTCGAACGCCTTCTTGAACGCGCTGATGTTGAGCAGCTTGCCCAGCAGGTACAGCGCCTGCCGGAGCGCATCCAGCGACGGCGCCGCCATCACGATGAACACCGCCTGCACCGGCGCGCCGTCCGTCACCGTCGGGCGCGAGTCATCCCCCGGATCATCGAAGGACGCGACGAACCGCCCCGCCCAGCGCGCGAAGCCGTCCGGCGTCACCGGCGGGCGCTCCAGCGCGAAGCCCGCCTTGAAGTCCTTGGGGATGTTCGGGATGAAGCCCGTCTCCGCCAGGTTCGTCTCCGTGGGCCCGATGCCCGGTGCGTCCGCGTAGAGGTACGCGCCCGCGTTGAGCAGGTCGTTGATGATGTCCTTGAGAAGCTCGTAGGCCGCGAGGATGAGCGCCCGGAACGGATCCGGCAGGCCCAGGAGGATGGCCGCCAGCGCCTGGAGCAGCGCCTGCACGAACTGGAGCACCGCGATGATGATCTGCAGCGGCGGCTTGATGATGCCCACCAGCTGCTCCAACCCCGGCGGCACGCCAATCAACAGCGGCCGCCACGCGGGCCCGGCCCCGGCGTCCGTGCCGGTGGCGTCCGTGCCTTCCGCATCCTCCAATGCCTTCGCCAGGTCCTCGCAGCAGGCCTCCAGCGCGCCGTGGAGCTCAGCGATAGCGGCGTCGTTGAACTCGGCCACGCGCGTCCTCCCGGGTGCGTTGTTCCAGCTCCATCAGCTTCTCCAGCCGCTCGGCGTCCTGGGCCACGCCCACCGCCGCCGCCTGGAGCAGCAGGGCCTTCACCTCCTCCAGCCGCTCGCGCAGCACCGATGCTTCCAATGGCTTCCAGTCAGGAGCCTTCATCGCGTCACCCCACCGGCATGCGCTTGACGAAGCCGAAGTAGGACCAGTCCAGCATCGGCGTCATCGCCGCCCAGACATCCAGGAGCGGCCCGTACGCGGCTACCGTCATCGGGTTCACCGCCTTGAGGATCTGCGCCAGCATCGTGAAGTGGATGGCCAACCCGTCCCCCAGCACCATGGGGGAGATGGCGGTGAGGCCTCCCATCTGGCACACGCCCAGCATCGTGTTGATGGACACGTTGCCCGCCAGCGCGTCGATGGAGACGGCGTTGAGCGACGGGCCCGGCAGGTCCGGCATCGCCGCGGCCACCTTCACCGCCTTGCCCGCCGCGAGGTTCACGTTGCCGCCGGACGTGACGCCAAAGCCCCCCACCGCCGTCTCCTGCGACGCGCCGGAGACAATGCGCGTGTGGCTGCCCTGGATGCGGTCCTCGCGCGGACCGCCCACGATCTCCTTCAGGCCGCTGCCACCCACCGTGCGCGAGTAGCCCGCCACGTCCACCTTCTCCGTCAGCGACCCCGTCACGTGCAGCGACACATCCCCGCCCACGTCGCGGGTGTGGCTGCCGTCCACCGTCTCGTCCTGCTTGCCCGCCACCTCCAGGTGGTCGTCGCCGTCCACCTCCGCGGAGCGGTTGCCCTCGTTCACCGTGCGCTCGTTGCTGATGAGCCGGTCCAGGCCTTCCGCGGACAGGATGACGCGGTTGCCCTGCCGGTCGTGGATCTCCACGCGCGCGGTCTCCGGCCGGTCGTCCAGGACGATGTAGTGGCCCGTGGCGGACTTGAGCATCCGCACGCCCGGCACCGCGGACTGGGGCGGGTAGTCGTGCTTGGGAATCTCACTGACGTCCGGGGCCACTCGCGCGGTGGAGTCCGGCTGGCCCAGGTCCGCGAGCGCGGGCTGCCCCCACCACATGCCGCTCCAGATGGGTTGGGACAGGTCTCCGCCCTCGAACTCCACCCACACGCCCGCGCCCACGTCCGGCACCACGAAGAGGCCCTGATCCGGTCCCGCGTATGGCGTGCACGGCATGGCCCAGCCCGTGGCCACGTCCCCCATCAGGCGCGGCACCACGCACTGGATGCGCCCCAGGTTGAGGGGGTCCGAGACGTTCGTCACATAGCCCCGGTACTTGCCGAAGTAGCGGCTCTCCGTGCGTTCGATGAGCTGCTGCAGCAGTTGTTCGATCATCGCGCGCTCCCCAGGTCGTCGTCCTCGTCGTACTGGCGCACGCCGGAGACGTCCGACAGGTTGATGTAGACGGGTGTGGCGCCATCCGGCCCGGTGAGGTGGACGACGTCGTCGATGAGCTCCACCACCAGGCCCACGTACACCTGGCCCAACGTGGTGAAGAGGTAGCAGCGCTGCCCCATGCTGGCTTCGAGCAGCTTGCGCATCACTCCTCCAGCTTCTGCACCAGCCGCGTGGCCAGCTTCACGCGCGTGTCCACCCAGATGCCCACGTCGCGCTGGCGCTCGGAGGCGAGCCTGCGGCGCGCGGCGCGCACCAGGTCCTGGAGCGTCACGGGCACCGTGGGCACCGGCGGCAGACGGGAGATGCGCACGTCCAGCGCCCGGAGCACGGAGGTGTCCAGGTCCAGCTTCGCGCGCGTGCCGGCCAGGTTCTCCAGCGTCGCGGCCTTCGCGTCGGGCGCGTCCGGCGTGGCGGAGAGGGAGACTTCGGGCAGCGCGGTGCGCTGGAGGGCGACACGGCCACTGAGGGCGAAGGGGTCGGGCATGGGGGTGTCCTCGCGAAAGGGACTTCCAGCGCTACGGGTTGAGCTCCACCACGGCGTCGGCTTCCTGGACGTGCACACCGGAGGTGGTCGCGTTGCCGACGGCCGCCACGCGCGAGCCGCCCAGGATGATGACGGAGTGGGCATACGGATCCGGTAGCGGCTCCGGCGGGAGGGGCCGGATGCCCGCGTCCTGCACCGGGATGGGGCCGGTGGTGCCGCCCGTGTAGAACGAGTCCGCCAGCACCTCGTGCAGCACGGAGACGTTGAGGATGCTCTCCTTCACCGTGGACGCCGCCGAGTCGATGCCGAGCACGCTCTTGTCCACCAGTTGGAGGGCCTTCTTCGGGTCGCCGTCCGCCGCGGTCAGCACGGAGCGCACCTGGCCCTGCACGTCCTCGGGCTTGTCCGCGTGCATCGCGACGCGGTCCACCAGGTCCCGCAGGGCGCTCGTGGGCGAGTCGTCCTTGGTCACCGCGATGCCGTAGAGCGTCCGGGCCGCCATGCTCACGTCCATGGTCGCGGGCAGCTTCGAGCGGACGTCCTGCATCGTCGTGTTGTCCAGCACGCCCTTGGCGGGGATCTCCGCCCGGGCCTGGGGAGGGAGGGGCGTGGGTTGGAAGACGAGCTCCGCGAGCAGCGTGGAGAAGGCATCGCTCGCCACGTCGCGGCGGCGCTGGAGGCCGCCCAGGAGCAGCTCCTGGTCCAGGGGCACGCCCAGGGTGGAGCCTCCGCCCACGGGAATCTGGAGCGTCAGCCTGTCCGAGGGCATCAGCCACTGGGGACGCACCACAGGCGGGGGCGGCGTCACCGTCTCCGCTCCCAGCACCACGTTGCCGGTGAAGGTCACCGGCGCTTTCTCCACGCGCAGGACGACGACGTTCACGGCGTCCAGGCACTCGCACCGGTTGCCGCTGAAGACAGTGGAGTCCGCGCGGCGCAGGTACACCGCGCCCACGCCGCCCTCGCTGCGCAGCTCATTGCCGGACACGGCCACGGAGATGACCGCGCCGCCGTTGCCCAGCAGGAGCAGCGCCGGGCCTCGCGCGGTGATGTCGTTGCCCTCCACCTGCACGCCCCGCTTCTCCTTCACCACCGGCTTCGGAAGGATGGGGAGGGGCTTGACGAGGAAGTCCACCAACGCGGGCTGCACCAGCGCCGTCGTCGCCGAGAGGTAGCGCGAGGCCGCCGCGCTGGCGCTCAGGGTGGGCGCGAAGTCCGCGGCCGTCACCGTGAGCGCGCGGTTGAGCACCGGCCCCGCGGCGAACTTCTGCTTCAACGAACCCAGCTGCACCAGGTCCTCCACGCGGGGCACCGACGCGAGCGTGGCGATGGAGGACGGCGCGGAGTTGCCGGGGACCGTGCGGCCATCCGTGCTCGGTTTGGGCACCGGGTCCGTGGCGAGGAAGGGCACGCGCGACAGCTTCGCCACCAGGTCCGGAGGCAGCGTGTCGGTGACGACGAGGACGCCCGCGCCTCCGCCACCACCGCCCGCGTGGCGCACGGTGTTGCCGCGCACCACCGTCTCGCCTCGCCAGTCGATGGCCACCTCGTGGAGCACCGCCTGCGGCAGCGTGTTGCCGCTCTCCAGGAAGACGTTGCCCTTCACCACCAGCTCGCCGGAGCCCACGAACGAGGCCACCGCCTGGCCCAGGCCGGGCTCGCCCGCGGTGGGCAGGCCCGCGCACGCGAAGAGGTGGTTGTCGGAGACCACCGTCACGGACAGGTCCGGCCGCAGCCGCAGGCCCGCCACCGCGCAGCCCTCCAGCCGATTGCCGTCCACGTCCAGCAGCGAGCCTGGATCCGTGGGCGCCTCCGTCAGCAGGTGCCCCGCAGCGCCCAGGGCGGTGATGCCGGTGGCCGTGTCGCGCACGGTGTTGTCCGCCAGCCGAACGCGGCCCTGCACGCCGGACACGAAGAGGCCGTCCGCGGGCAACGGGAAGGTGTCGAAGACGGGATCCACCAGGTCGCCGGGGTCAGGGGCCTCGCCGCGCGCCAGCTGCTCCAGCGACTTGCGCAGCATGTCCAGGATGGCGTCCAGCGCCTGCATGCCGGTGACGACGGCGACGAGCGACGCGGAGACCTTGTCGGAGCGCTGGCGCAGGTACTCCTGGAGCCGCGCGACTCGTGATGCGTCGTCCTCGTCGGGATCCAGTGCCTGCTCCACGGCGCGCAGCAGGACCGCGGCGGCGTCCAGCTCGGCCGTCACCGCGGTGGATCTGGAGACGGCCTCCGCAGCGGTGGTCGCGGGCTCGTCCACCAGCAGGTGCAGGGCCTGACGCGCGGGCACACCACCGTTGCCGCTGGTGAGCGCGGTGATGGCGTCGCTCACGCGCTGGAGCGCGAGCGTGCGGAGCTTTCCCTGGACGCCAGCGATGTCCAGCACGCGGTCGTACTGGGAGAGGTAGAGCTGCAACGAACCGCTGAGCACCGGCCCCGGCGCCATGCCGCGCACGGCCAGCACCAGCGCGCCCAGGGCGGAGACCCAGCGCTCCAGCGGCTCCGCCTTATCCGGCACGGGCGGTAGGGGCATGGGCAGCACGTCCAGCGTCTGCACACGGATGCGGTCCAGGAGACTCCGGGCAATGGCCACCTGCTCCATGCGCTTCTGCGGCTGGGCGATGGCGTTGAGCACCGCCTGGTGCGCCTGCAACGAGAGCGAGGACAGCTCCGCGTCGCCGCTCACCAGCTCGCCCAGTTGGCCCACCGCGGTGCCGAAGGAGCGCAGCTGCTTCTCCACCGTGTCGTCGGATTCAGAGACGAGGCCCGCCGCCTGCCGGTCCAGGTTCGTGGCGTACAGGCCGATGGTGGCGGTGAGCCCCTGCGCCGCGACGCGCGCGCCGTCCTCCGGCGTGACGTCCGACGTGGGCAGCACGCCGGTGGTGAAGTCCAGCACCTGCTTGAGGGTGGCGCGCATGCGGTCCACCATCGGCTGCATCTGTCCTCCGGTGCGCTCCACGTCGCGGTAGTCCGCCTCCACTTGCGAGGCCAGCCCGGGGTGAAGCTGCTGGAGCTGATCCGTCAGGGCCTCCTTGGACAGGCGCAGCTGCACGAGCACGTCCGTGTTGGCCTTCGCGCCCCGCGTGCCCGGCTGGAGCGGCAGCTGTTGCAGCGCGGCCTGGGCGAAGGTGCCGATGATGGTCTTCTTGGGCCCCACCGCCTGGCCGATGACGGGATGCCTCGCGCGCTGCGCCTGCGCCTCGCGCAGTTGGGCCACCTGGCTCAACGCCCCCGCCAGCGTGACCAGCGCGGTCAGGTCAGTCGGCCCGCCCTGTACCCGGGCCAGGGCCTTGAGGAGTCCCTCCTGCGTGTCGGAGGGCAGCCCCTGCACCAGCGAGTCGAAGGCGCCCTTGATGCGGTCCGCCGTCGCCACCACGGCGTCCTTGCCGGACACAGTGGCCAGATCGAATTGCGCCACCATGTCCCACGCCTCCTGGGACACAGGATCCGGCGCGGTGAAGCTGGAGGCGCGCGCCAGCGACGAGCGCACCGCGTGCGAGGTCTGGGTGTGGTCGTTGAAGCCCTGGGCGGCACGCAGGTCCGCCACGTCGCTCACCAGCGCGTTGAGGATGTTGTCCGGTACGGTCCCCAGGTCCTCCAGCTCCACCACCAGGGTATCGAGCGGGCCGTACAGGCCCCGGCCGGCCTTCTGGCGCCCGTCCACGTTCGCGCCCGTGTACCGCAACAATGTGGAGTACAGGCCCACCACGGCGCTGTGCACGTCCGCGCGCTCCGGGCGGACGGTGGAGCTCGTGACACTGAGTTGCTGAAGCACCACGGTGATGGGCGGCAGCTTCACCGGGCCCGTCACGGGCGGCGGCTGCGTCGTCGTCACCGGCGCGTGCACGCCGTCCACCTCGTTGCCCTCCACGGTGATGCCGGAGCCGGACACCACCGCGATGCCCGCCGCGCGCACCTCCGCGTCCGGGAGTCCGGGCGCGCCGTAGGCCTCCGTGCGCCCCACCTGGAGCAGCCGGTTGCCGCGCACCTGCGCCTCGTCCACGCCCGAGAGCACCACCGCGCCCCGGAGCGTCAGCCGCTCCAGCCAGCGCAGCGCCGCGTCCAGGGGAGCGCGCACGCGGGTCGTGGCGTTGGCGAGCAGCGCCTCCACGAGCGGCCGGGGACGGGACTTCGCGTCCGCGCTCAGCACGGCCTCCAGGCCCGGGTCCAGGCGGGACAGCGCCAGCGTGTTGTCCTCCTGCGACGGCACGTCCGCGAGCGCCACCTGTTCGAACCGGTTGTCCTCCACGCGCAGGCGTCCCACCGCGCCGCCCGTGCCCCAGGTGCGCACGGCCGAGTCCCCCAGCGCGCGCACCACGTTGCCCCGGATGCGCACGTCGAACACCGGCTGCGGACCGCCCAGCAGGATGCCGAAGCCCGGCGTGGACTCGCCGTCGCCTTCGATGCGGTTGTCCACCACCTCCACGTCCGAGGCGGGGCGGCCGTTGGACGCGCCGTCATCCAGGCCGTCGCCCACGACGATGCCGGCCACCACGCCCAGCACGGACGCGGCGGGCACGGCCGGCAGGGAGATCCACGACTCGCGCACACGCAGCGCCCGGCCCACCAGTTGGATGCCCACCTGGAACAGGCTGTCCGACACGGCGTTGCGGATCTCGTTGCCCACGACGTCCACGCCGTCGCCCGCGACCTGGATGCCCACGGCCGCGGATCCCAGAATCTGGTTCTCCGCCACCACCACGCGGTCCACCGGCCCCGCGAGTCCCCCTTCCGCCAGGTCCTGCACCAGGATGCCCACCTGGAAGCCCTGGACGCTGTTGCCGCGCACCTCCACGCCCGCCAGCCGCCCGTCCGCCACGTGGATGCCCGTGGTCGCGTCTCCCAGCGGCTGGAGCCGGTTGTTGGTGATGGCCAGCGCGTCCACGAAGAGGCCCGCGCGCGGGAAGGACGCGAGGAAGCGCTCCGCGAGATACGGGGCATACGGCGCCACCGCGATGCCTGTCGCCGCGCCGACGCGGTTCTCGTCGATGACGATGCGAGCGCAGGTGCCCGTCACCAGCACGCCTGTCGCCTCGGAACCAGCCTGGTTCGCCTGGATGTGGCAGCGGCGCAGCGTCACGCCGCTGGAGTCCGCCAGCGTCACCACGCCGTGAGGCAGCGCCGCCAGCGCGTCGAGCAGCGGCTTCGCTTCCGGCACGTCCTCCAGCGGCTGGCCTGGATGCTGGCGTTGCAGCTTGCGCAGCTGCACCAGGGTGGCCACCACGGAGCCCGCCGCGCGGCCCTGGCCCGGGACGATGGCCTTGATGCGGTCGACGACCACGTCCACGAAGTCGGCTTCGGCGGACGGGTGCTTCACGTCGTCCTCCTCCAGCACCCGGTCGTCGTCCACCTCCACCAGCGGCACGAAGCGCTGGCCGTTCGACATGGCCACGCTCGTCTTCACCGCCTTCACCACGGGCTGGAGGCCTCCGCCAATCACCACGTCCTCGAAGGGGGCCTCCACCAGCTTGAGGTCCTCGATGCGCACGTCGCCATCCAGGCCGCACCGGTCCACGAAGAAGGCGCCGCCGGAGCCCTGGGTGCGCAGCTCGGTGGCCTCGCCGTCGCCCAGGAGGTGCACGGAGGACAGGTTGCGCAGCAGCACCGGGTGCTCCAGCTTGTAGCGGCCGGCTCGCACGAAGATGGAGCCGCCCTGCCCTCCCATCCGGTCCACCGCGGCCTGGAGCGCCTCGTCGCCGGTGATGCCTTCGAGCAGGTCCTGGTCGACGTCGCCGAAGCTGCGCACGCCGTCGCCCACCACCACCGTGAAGACGCCCGGGCCGATGACGCGCTCGGAGAGCTCCACCAACCTGTCTCGCACCTGGGCGAGCGGCAGGTAGCGCGGGCGCAGGTCCTCGAAGATTCGCGTCTCGCCTCCTGTCACTCGCGCCAGGGGCACGCAGTGGTGCACCGGACCGTGCACGGGCGCGTCCGTGAGCTGCTCGACTTCACCCCGGGCCGCGCCGTCCGCCGCGCGCACTCGCACGGTGAAGGACCAGTATTCGGTCGCGCGCCCTTCAGTGTTGCCGAACGCCAGGGTGATGCCATCGTCGAAGCGGTAGCGCACGCTGGGCACCAGCAGGTCGCCGCCGTCCCACCGGCGCACCACCGCGCCCTGCTCCGGACTGAAGGCCCGGCCCAGCGTGCCTCCCACGGGGAGCGGCACGGGGTCGGTGGTGAGCACCGTGCTCGCATCCGCCAGCTCCAGCTTGCCCGTGTCCGCCTGGACGCCTCGCAGCAGTCGCAGTACTGGCAGCGACGGGCCTTCCGGCTGGAGCCGGGTGACCCGGTCCTCGATGACGACGAGATCTCCCGCACGCAGCTTCGCGGCGCTCGCGGGGGAGACCTGGAGCGTCATCGCATCCGCCGCTGCGGGCGCGGTCAGCGGGAGCACCGTGGAGCCGTTGTCTCGCGACCACAGCACCACCGGCTGCGCGCCGCCTCGGAAGAACTCCACGCGGAAGTGGAGATTGTCGGAGCCCGTGTAGCCCTCGCCCGTGGAGGCGTTCTCCGTGGACAGGCAGCGGTCTCGGCAAGGGTCCAGCGGCTCTGGTGGGAAGCGGTCCGGCAGCGCGCCCTTCGGGATGTTGGTGGTGAGGCGTGCGCCGCTGGTGGGCGTGGGCAGGACCTCCGCGTCGGTGTCAGCCAGCCCCTGGAGCGCGCGCACCTGGGTGACGAGCCGCAGGCGCACGGTGGTGTCCTGGCCGTCCAGCGCGGGTTCCTCCAGGAACGCGTCGTCGTACTGGGTGGTGGTCTGCTCCCAGCAGTCGAGGAAGAAGAAGTGGTGCCGCGTGCCGTCCGTGGGCAGCGCCGCCAGCGGATCCGCCTCCGGTAGATCCAGCTGCACGGAGTAGCGCAGGTCCTGCTCCAGGAAGATGCGCACGCCGTCGAGCAGCATGCGGCCCGCGCCCGGCAGCGTCCCGTCACCACCCCTTATAATGATATCGGCCCCCAGCGCCGCGTCCTCCACGCGCAGCGCGGCCACCCACGTGCGGGCCACGGGCGGCAGGCCCAGCACGCCCCAGGAACTCAGCTTCGTCGGGTCCACGCCCGCGAACGCGGCGACGGGGAAGCGCACGTCGTTCCATCCCGTGGGCCGCTGCCCCAGACCGGCGGAGAGGACCGCTTCGTTCCCTTCCGTGTCCGCGACGACCACGCGCAGGTCGATGAACTCATCGTCGGTGAGTGGCCGTTCGAAGCGCAGGCCGATGACGAGCACGGAGGCGGTGAAGGTGGTGCGGTCCGAGCGCGGCACTGCCGTGAGGTCCAACGGCGCGGGCAGCGTGCGGCGCAGCGCGATGTGGCCCCGGCTGCGAACCACGAACGGCAGCGTCTCCGAGTCATAGCGGTCCAGGCGCAGCTCGCGCGGGATGATGCGCTCGTCGTCCGCGGGCAGGCCCTGCCCCGTCCAGCCGAGCACGTTGCGGATGGGATCCACCAGGTACGTGTCGACGATTCGGAAGCCGTCGTCGGGCGAGCCCTCGGCGACGTCGGCGGAGCGGCGGCGCGAGTCCACGGTGCGCAGCCGCACCTCCTCGTTCCAGTCAGCGTCGAGGCTCATGCGCCCCATCTGCTGATAGACGCCGGAGAATCGCCGGGCTTCGTCGAAGCGGGACCTGGAGGTGTACGCTTTCACGGTCATGGTCGGCTCATCCGAACGAGGTCGTCCTGGCTGCGGTCGGCGTGGAAGGGCGTGATGCCAATGGGCATGCTGTCGTCGGTGCGCGCGGAGAGTTCGCGCTCGTGGTCGGAGCGCTCGTCGTGGGCACCGGGGACTCCGCCGCGCTCGGAGGCGTGGAGCGCTTCGGGGCCGTTGTTGTCGCCCAGGACGAGGTAGCCCGGGTCCGTCTGGCGGTTCGATTGGACGGACACGGTATGCACCCGCGACTGGTGCGACACCGGAGGCTGTCCGCCGCGCGCGAAGAGGCTGTAGCGCAGCCAGCCCAGGTCCGGCCGGTCCGTGCGCACCTCGCCCGCGAAGGCGCAGGAGGAAGCCTCCAGCACGCCCGCTTCCGTAGCCCCGAGCACCGTGCAGTGCCGCAGTCGCACGGTCGCGCCCGCCGCGCGGATGGCGACGGCGTCGCGGTCTCCGGCGTCGAAGGTGCAGCCCGCGGCGATGAGGTGCACCCAGGGCGGCAGTTCGATGACGCCCACCATGCAGCCGTAGAGGCGTAGCTCCACGTCGGAGGGAGGCAGCGAACGCCGCGCGCTGATGTCCTGGTGCCCACCGCCCGGCATCCACAGGCCCACCTGTCCGGGGACGCCCAGGTTGCACCAGCGCAGGTCCGCTTGCCCCCGAGCGAGCACCAGGTCCAGCCGTCCCGCGAGCCACAGACCCGCGAGCCACACGCGCGTGGCCGCGCTGCCGCCGAAGCCCGGGTAGAGCGCCAGCGAGAGGCCGTGCTCGTCCGCGCCGATGCAGGGCGCCGCGCCCGTGTCCGCGGCGAAGAGGGACAGCCCGTTGTCCAGGCCCTGCGACAGACGCTCCGGAGCCAGACGCGGCGAACCGATGAGGCCCAGCACCGGAGGTGATCCGGATGGGCTTCCTTCCGCGATGTTCACCATGTCCGTCGGTGCCTGGCCTCCGGTTGTCAGCACCGACGGCGAGCCGCTTGCAACGATGGGTCGCGCCTGGCCTCCAGGCGCCAGCGCCGGAAGCGCTACGGCTTGGAGTCCGTCCGCGACGGTGGCGACGATGGGCCGCTCCTGGCCTCCGGCGGCCAGCACTCCGCCCGCGCGCTCCGGGGAGATCCACGCGGTGACAGGAAGGCCGGCGCCGGAGCGGTCGCCAGGACGGTCCGGCGGATCGATGAACGGGAAGTCCGGCTCCGCCCACGCGGCGGGCGGACGGCGGTCCGGCGGAAGCAGCCCCGCTCCCAATGAGGCGCCCCGCCCTACCCGCGCGGAGACAGTGACGCGGCCCACGGGAGCGTCTTCCTGGATCACGACGCGGCCCAGGCGCGGATCCACCGCGACGATTCCGGCGGCGATGCTCGGAGCGAGCGTCGTCCACGGGCCCAGGCTTCGCTGGCGCAGCTGGAACGGGTGGCGACTCAGCCGCCCAGGCACCGAATAGCGCCGCGCACCGCCGGCCACGGAAGCATCCCGCGAGTGGTACGCACCACCGGGCCGGGAATCGAGCGGGAGCGGCTGGCCCTCGCGAGGCTCGATGAACGCGGCGCCGTCGTTGGCGACGTTGAAACGCAGGAGTTCATCCGGGAGCAGGGCCAGCTCTGGCAGGAAGGCCAGGTAGCCCCGCCCGCCCAGTGAGAAGACGACCTCCGACGCGGGCAGCGGCGCCGGATCCGTGAGGAGCACGCGCCCGTCGACGTACAGCGCTTCGCCCGGAACCGGCGGGTTCGTCCCCGAGGCCTCCAGCAGTCCGGCGACCCAGGCATCCTCGCCTGCCTTCAGCGTCATCCGTTGAGGACGCGTCGTGTCCGCCCAGACGAGCGCCTCCACGCCGTCGGCGGTGGTGGTTGCCACGAGCGTGCCGGGCAGGTTCGCGGTGATGGGCAGTGGGGCCAGGGGGCGCCAGACAGGGCTCGCGGAGGCCGGATCACAGAGCATCACCGGCACGGCCAGTTCTCCCGTTACGGCCTCGCCGCCCAGGAGCATCAGTCCTTGCGCCGTGCTCAGCAGCGTCGCGGCCTTGCGCTCCTGGCGGTTGCGCACCGCATGGGGCCGCCACGGTCCGCCCGTGACCGGCAGCGACCAGAGGTCTCCAGTGGGCGCACCGCCCAGGTCACCGCCGAAGACGAAGACCCGGCCGCCGCGCACGCACAGGCTGGGATCCAGTCGCGCCGAGGGCTGCCGTGGGCTCGCGGTGTCCAACCGCGTCCCCGTCGGAGTCGCGGTGTCCAGGCCCGTCACCGACCACACGCCCAGCTTCCCCGTGCCGTCCGGTGCCACCAGCAACAGTGAGTCACCAGCGATGGCCAGGGACATGCCTGGACCGTCTGGAGGCAACGCGCCGATGAGCTCCGCCACCTGCCAGGGCGCGCCGTCAGCGCTCACGTCGAAGCGGGCAAGGCGCAGACTGCCATCCGCGAGGTGTTGCTCGATGCGAGCGACCCACGGCGCACCGGCCAGGTCCACGCGGATGGCATTGCTGCGAGGAGGCCCCTGGCGCAGACCCACGGTGAGGGTGCGCCACGTGCCGTCCACGTCGCGCAGGCGCGGCTCACCGCTCACCCGTTCCACGAGCAACGCCGCCGTGGTGCCGCCCAGGAGCTGGTTCGCTTCCGGCGAGACGGTGACGGCGTTCAGTGCGTCCGACACCAGTTCAGTGGACAGGAGCACCGTGTCCGAGTTCTCACGCGCGGCCAGCAGCGTCAGTCGCCAGGTGTCTCCGGGCGAAGGCCTGCCCCGGTCCGCGAAACGCAGCGTGGGCGAGGGCCCCACGGGCGCGGTGGGCAGCGGTCCGCGCAGGAGCGGCAGGGCTTCCGGTCCCACCAGCGGAATGCCGTCGACGGAGACGGTGATGGCATCCGCGCGTTCAGCGGCGTCGGCGTCCTCGGCCAGCGAGGTAGGGGTGAGCAGCATCGCCGCCGTGCGTCCCGTGACGAGCGACGGAGGCGCGGGCTCATGGCGAGCGGTGAGGCCTCCAGTGAGGTCCGCGCGCTCCAGGGGCTTGAGCCACACCAGGGGACCATCGCGGTCCAGTGGATCCACGCGAAAGCCCCGGTAGCCGTTGGGCAGCGTGAGCACGGTGGCCGGGGTGACTTCCTCCAACTCCACGGGCGTCAGGCGCGCGGTACGGATGAGGGCGACATCCGGACGTGCCCAGCCCAGCAGGTCCAGCGTGCGCGGCGTCGCGGCGACACGGCCCGCATCCGCGCTCCCCAGCCGGCGCAAGGCCTGGTCCAGCGTCTCCCCGGGCGCGATGCCAATGAAGGGGCCACGCTCCGGGACACCGGCGCGGGGACGCTCGATGCCAGGCGAGCGGCGGGTGAGCGGATCCGCGAGGCCGATGGGATCCCACAGCACCGCGCTGCGCCCGCGCCAGGGCAGCAGGTCGTTGAGGTCCTGGGTCTCCAGCAGGGAACGGAAGGACTCGTCCACTTCCGCATCCCAGAGGCTGGTGACGGAGAGCACCTCCTCCAGCGACGCGAGCGTGCCCTTCCGTCGGCGCCACGCCACCGCGCGAGCCACCACACCTCGCTGCACGCGAGGGTCGTCGGTGATCAGCCGTGCGCCCATCAACTCCGCGAGCAACGGCAGCGCCTGCGGACCCGCACGCTCCACGAAATGATCATCCCAGAGCTGATCCACCGCGCGCGCGAACGCATCCAGCTCCATGCCCAGCACGGCGAGCAGCTTGAGGAGCGGCTGATCCGCGAGCGTGAAGTCCCGCGCCGAGTAGAGACCCGGGAGGAGCTGGCTCAGCCGCTGAGAAGGAGGGCTCATGGGGCCAGCCCCTCCACGACCGGAAGCGTCGCGGCCAAGCCGTAACGCGCCGCACCAAGCGCCCAAACATCAATGCCGTGCACCTTCCGCCCGACACGGTCCCAACCTGTCCGACTGTCGGACAGAATCCCGCAGCCCGGCTGGAGCAGAGGTCCCCCGCCTCGGTCCTCCAATCCTGTCCGACTGTCGGACAGGTTTCCGCAGCTCGGCTGGCACGGTGGTCCCCCGCCTCGGTCCTTCAATCCTGTCCGACTGTCGGACAGGTTTTCACTGCGCGGCGGGCGCGGAGGTCCCCGGCCTCGGTCCTCCAATCCTGTCCGACTGTCGGACAGGTTCTTGCGGTGCGCCGCAGCCGGGAGTCCCCGCAGGGTTCCCTCTTTCTCAGCCACGGAGACTGACCCCTTGTCCGCGGGCCTGGGGCGGGGGCCGGTCGGGCGCGTCGAGGCGGGGCTCATAGGTCCTGGGCCTCCTCGTAGGTGAGCGCGACGCCATCGCTTTCTCCAGACGGCGGGGCCCAGGCCAGCAGCTCGCCGGGAGCGGTGACGATGCGCTCGAAGAGGGCTGGCGGCGTGCCTTCGCGATGCAGCCGCTGCACCACCACCGAGCGCAGGCCCGTGATCTCCGCGAGCGCGCCGTACACGTCCGACAACTGCAGGTCCTGTCCCAGCTCCACGCGATCCGGATCCAGCAGACCAGGCTCACGCTCCGGGTCTCGGTCCACGCCCAGCCGCAGGCGCGTCTCTTGAAGCACCGCGACCGGATCCGCCCCCTTCACCACGCGCAGCAGCACCCGCAGCCGCACTTCCACACGCTGCCGGTTGATCAGGTTCAGCTCCACCTTCGGCGCCACCCGTGCCGCCAGATGCGCGTGGAGTGCTTCCAGATCGGCTGCGCCCAGGGCTGCTCCTTCCGGCCCGGCCACCACCACCTTCAACGAACGGCGGCGCACGCCATCCCGGAACACGTTCGCGCGGTGCACGCCGTCGAACACCAACGTCAGCGCCTGCACGTCCGAGAGCGACACGGCGCGGTCCATCGCGCCCACCGTGGCGGGCCCTCGCACGCGCGCCAGCGCTGGTGCCTCCGGATCCGTTCCTCCGGCCAGCGGCAGCGGGTTGAACGTCTTCTCCACGCAGGGATGCGGGCTCGCCATCGCCAGCAGCCGCAGCGCGGCCCGGTTGCCACCTGTCCCTCTGCCAACCCGGTAGCGGACCCGCACCTCCGCGCCCAGGGGCAACGCCGAACCGTGGTCCCCTTCCCCGAAGCGCAGCCGCGCGGCCCCGGCCGGCAGCGACTCCACCGAGAAGGCCAGCTCATCAGGCGCGGCGTCCAACAACGAATCCACCGGATGCCACGCGCGTCCCCCCACCGTCAGGGACACCTCCGGCCGGCGGCCTCCCGCGCGGCTCGGATCACGCAACCAGGTCACCGGCTCATGCAGCAGTGACACCGTGCGCAGATCCAACGCGGGAACGGCGACCTCCTCCACAGTGGAGCCCTCGCTGACGAGCATGTTGTTTCCCAGCAGCACCACGCCGTCCAACGCGTACGCGCGCGACAGCGGCGGCTGGAACGTCACCTGCGTCATCGGCGTGCGCTGACCGGGCGGAACCTCCGTGCGGACGCGCAGCACTCGCAGTGCTTCGCGGTAGATCCGCTCCGTGCCCTTCGCTCCTCCAGGGCCCAGACGCTCCACGTCCTCCGCCAGCACGAACCAGTCTCCTGGCCGCACCGGCGGCTCCTGTGAAGTGAGCCCGGAGGCATCCGTCAGCGGCAGCAGGTAGAGGGAGTCCGTACCGGATGCCGCCACGCCCAACGGCCGGGCCACTCCCGCGTCCGCGCCGAAGGCCTGGTCCGCCCGATTCAGCGCCTCACTGCCCTTGAGGATGACGAGTTGATCCCGCGCCTCCTGGATGAGGCTGTTCACGAAGGCATCCAGGAACGTGACCATCTTGTCCAACCGGACCGCGTGCACGGTCGGGTCCTCGTCCGCGCACGGGGCCAGCGCCTCCTCCAACGCGGCCAGTGCGTCCGCCTGCCGCTTCTGCAGGTTGCGGAGCTGGCGGGCTAGGATCTCCTGCGACTCGGACAACGCGCCCACGGGACGGCCGGGCGGAGGCACCGCCTGCGCCACGACCTTCTGGGCCTCGCACAGTTGTTCGCAGAGCGCGTCCAGCGTGCTCTTGCACGCCGCATCCCCGCCCAGGTCCAGCGTCTTCATCAACGACGCCAGCTTGCGAGCATCCTGCTTGGCGCGAGCCACCTGCCGTTCCTCCAGCGGCCCGTGGCGCTGCACCTCGATGCGATCCTGGAGCCCCGCGACCACCGAGCCGGGCCCGAAGATGCCGCCCGTGGGAGCAGGAGCCCCGGGCTCACCCGCCTCGCCTGAAGGCGCACCGGTTCCCCCACCCGTTCCACCCGTCCCCGTGCCTCCACCTGTTCCCGTCCCCGTCCCGGTTCCAGTTCCTGTCCCCGCTCCAACCGGAGGAGGCAGGAACGCACGCAGTTCGTTGAGCTCCGGCAGCAGGCGCAGCGGCGCGAGCGTCTCGAACACGGCGGCGGTTTCTTCCCCCTCCGCCGCTGAATTCACCGCCGTTCCCGGCGACAGCGTGCCGCGCACGTTCGCCTTGCAGCGGAAGTGCTGGAGCCCCACCGCCGCGGTGCCCGGACTCGGCCGATAACCGATGTGCCCGAGCAGCTTGGAGACGGAGTCCTCCAGCCGCGCGGTGGCGAGGAAGCTCTCCTCCGCCCACGCCTGCTGATACGTCCACAGCACGTGCAGCGCGAGCGCCACGCTGTCCAGCAGCCCCCGCCCCAGGTCCACCGACGATGGCGCCGCGTACGCGAGCGGATTCCACGTGGGCGCCTCGTCCAGCCGGGTGAAGACGGTGCGCGCCGACTCGCCCAGCCGGGTGCGGAGCTGCTCATGCGTCAGCGCCTGGTGCGTGGAGGGAACGCGGCTCATCGCAGCCCTCCGCACACCTGCACGGTGAGGACGCCTTCCGAACCCGGCCAGTAACCACCCCGAGCAGTGGCCACCTCGTCGGGTCCAATGGGAATGACGCCCGCCTCCAGCCGCTCCTGCGATTGTGGCTCCAGCCGGCGGAAGCGCTTCACCCGCACCGCCGTCACGCCCGGGACGCGCAGCACCGCCTGGTACAGGTCCGCGAGCTGCACATCGCCGTTCAGGCCAGAGCGGTCCGGATCCAACAGGCCGCCGTCCCCAGCGATGGCGCCCACCACCGCGTCGCGCACCTGGTCGGCCTGCGCATGCGGCGAGGCATCCACCTCCAGGTCCAAGTCGAGCGGCACCCATTTGGGCGGCAGCGCTTCCACGTCCACGCCCAGCAGGCGGATTTCCTCCAGGCGACTGCGCACCCCCGCCCATCGGCGCAGCAGCTCGTCGCGGTCGAGCGTGTCCTCGTCGCGCAGCAACACCGTCACGCGGATGACCGTGCGCAGGTCCCGGTCCACGGCGCGCGCCGAGGCCCCCGCCACCTCCGGCATCTGCTGGAGCATCCGCACGTAGTCGTCGACCGTGACGGCGGACAGCGGCTGCGACACACCCGCCGGTGCGCGGTAGCGAATGGAGTCGAGCGACTCCGCGTCGCGTCCCTCCACCGCGGGCAGCGGGTTGTCCACGCGCACCAACGCGCGCACGTCGTCCATCGATTGGGCCAGCAGCTCGCCCGCGGACGCGGAGCGCTGCGGATCCAACGGCACCTGGAGCAACCGCGTGAGCACGCCCTCCCCCACGTTGGCCACCGTCCCCAACCCCACGCGCAGCGACAGTCCCAGCGTCGTCTCCCGGGGCGGAAGCACGGCGCCGTTGACGCCGTCGCCCCAGCGCAGGCTGGCGCCACCCGTGGGGGTCGCGCGCAGCACGAACACCTCATCCCCCGGCCCCTGGATGGACAGGTCGTCCACCAGCGTCCAGGGGTCGTCCTCCACGCTCACCTGGAGCTGGGGCGTCCCGCGCCGCGACGTCTCCTCCGGCAGTGGATACCCGAAGGCCTGGACGCTGACCGGATGGAACGGCAGGGCGAACTCACGCTCCTCGCTGCCGTCCACGACCGGGGACAACAACGCACGCCACTGCGCGAGGCTGCGCGCGAAGGGCTCCGCCGAGTCCGCCTCGAAGCCCTCTGGAAGCGGCGTCACCGGCAGCCCGTGATGCGCGGGCACCACGTTGCCCAGCACCGTCGCGCGAGGCCCGGGTGCGGGGTCTCCCGGCGCCAGGAACACCTCCGGCGCGAACCTGCGGGGATCCCACCCGACGAAGGTCGTATCGGTGGCGAGCGCTACAGACGTCACTCGCACCACGTGCCCGCTCTCGCCGCGGCCCCGGTAGAGGATCAGCCACCGGCCGGGCTCCAGCTCCGGGTACAGCCCCGCGAGTGTCGCGCCCGTGTCCCCCAGCTGCACGGACTCCGCGAGCGTCACGGTCTCCAGCCGGGGGAAGTACGACAGGGGCGACTCAGTGACGAACACCAGCGAGTGCTCGTCCGTGGAGACATTCGCCACCAGCGTTTCAGCGGGAATCTCCAGCACGCCGCCACCGGTGAGGAACTCCAGCGCGGTGGTGCCGGGCGGAAGCACCGACAGATTCAGTTCCTCCAGCCGTGCCTTCACCAGCGCCGCGAGCGCCTCCGGATCCAATCGGAACCGCAGCATCACCGTGGCGGAGAGCCCCGGATCCGGCACGTAATCCAGTCCGCGCGCGTGGTCCTCCACGGAGCGCCGCAACCGGGCGTCCTCCAGGAAGCCCTCCACCACCGCGCGCTCCTGCTGGTACGCCAGCGAGTCCAGCTGCGCGGCCACGGCCTCCAGCAACATGGTCGTGAAGTCCGCGGGCCCCCGGTCCTCCCACGGCGACATCACCGTGCGAGCCCGCTCCAGCATCACCGCCAGCAACGACTGCGCATCGCGAGCCTGGTAGTCCACCAGCGCGCCAGGCGCCGGACGCTCCGGGGCCGCGAGCCACGGGCGCGGCTGCGGATCCCTCACGTCACAGCCTGGCACGACGTCCGGAGCCCACGCGCCAATGAATGGCGGCGGGTCGCGAGGACCATCGCCCGGAACCGGCACGGCCGCCCGCGAGATGGCAGCATCCGGAACCAGCCGCAGGTCCACGGTCTCCGGGGGCGGCAGGCCGCCAGTGAGCAACACCGGAGGAATCTCCGGAGTCCCCGGCGTCCGATACGGCAGTGGCCCCACCTCCAGGAACGGCGGGGCCGCGCCCTGAGCGAACAGCGCGGGAGAGGCGGACAGCTCCGCGTCCGGCTCCAGCACGAACGGCGCGCCCACGATGGCCGTGAAGAGCGAGTCGTAGGCGCGAATCTCCCCGGGCCCCAGCCGCAGCCCATGCGCATGCCGGTGCCAGGTGAGCTGCGCGAGCAACAGCTGTTCCGCCTGGAGCCAGCCCGCGTGCACCGACGTCCAGGCCTCGGTGCGTCGCACCAGCGCCGTGCGCAGTCCGCCCTCCAGTTGCAACGCGGTGCCGGTGATGACGAAGAGGGAGCAGTCCTCGACGGCGATCTCCCCCGGCGTGCCCACGTCCAGCACCGGCTCCAGGCCACCCAGCGGCGCGGCCACGTGCAGTCCCACGACGTCCGCATCGGTGGGAAACGCAGGCAGCGTCAGCGGCCCCACGACCGAAGCAGACAGTGCATCCAACGCGGCGATGAGCCAGTCCGACCAGGACGCTTCGGGCTGCGCGGACACCGGAACAGGCGCCGCTGACACACGGCTCACCTCCACGTCACGAACCACCACCGGCTCCAGCGAAGGTCCCCCCAGCACCCGCATGCCCGTGGCGCGCGTTCCGGCGGAGACATCCTCCACCTGGCCCATGGCCACTTCGATGCTCCGCCCACCCAATGCGAGCACGCCCATCGGGAACCCGCCCTGTACCCGCTGCACGGTGAAGCCACGCACCTGGAGCACGCCCGCCGAGGCCACCAAGAGCCCGATGCTCCACTGCACCCCGAACGCATCCACCTCGCTCACGGACACGTCCACCATGGACAGGCCCTCGCCCTCCTCCCGAGCCACCAGCACCCGCGCTCCGGTCGCGTTCGGCCCGGAGACCTGCGACACCGTGAGCCCGGACAGGTCCGCACGGGTGAAGCCCGCCAGCTCCAGGCCCACGCCCGTCTCCATGCCCATGACGTTGCGCACCGCCACGTCCGCCCACTGCGAACGCTGGCAGACCGCCCGCACGCCGAAGGCATCCCCCACCGTGGCCCTCACGCCGTCCACGGACAGGCCCGTGACGCGGGCCTCCGTCGCCAGCAACCGGAGCCCCGTCGCCACCTCGCCCTTCGCCTGCGTCACCGTGAGCGAGTCGATGACCACCGTGCCGTCCGGCGTCTCCACGCTCATCGCCGCGCAATCCCCCGACGCCGTGGCGCTCACCGTGACGTCCGACACCTCCACCCGCGCCCCCAGGAGGACCAGCCCGGCGTCCACCGCCACCACCGTCACGCCCGACAATCCGGTGACGAGCCCCGTGACTTCGAGCGTCCCGCCGTCGAGCTTCAGCGTCACGCCCGGACCGCCCGTGAGCCGCAGCGCGTGCGCGGGCGTGCCGATGACGAAGTTCGTGGTGAGCACGCCCTCGCCCACGGGCAGCACCCACTCCACCTCGCCCGGCGGAGTGGTCTCCAACGCGGCCTGTGCCTCCGCGAGCGACTCCTCCAGCGGCAATGTCAGGACCCGCGCGCTCACGGCGGCGCCTCCAGGTCCCGGCGGAACAACTCCGCGTGTTCCTCGCCCGTCGCCAGCAGCGTGTAGAGGATGTCCACGTAGAGCGTCGCGTCCTCGGCGCTCACCTTCACCGCGTCCAGGCGCACCTGGTCGCGCATGAACTCCTGCACGTTGAGGCGGATGATGTACTCGGCCGTGGCGGCGGCCTCCGGGCTCGCGGCGCCGAACACCATTCGCTGCACGCCGCATCCGAAGCGCGGCCGGTTCACCCGCTCCCCGGGCAGCGTGAAGAGCAACTGCTCCAACTGCTGGCGGATGACCTGCGAGGGACCCACCGTGCGCGGAGTGCCCAGGTCTCCCAACTGGAAGGGGAAGTTCAGGCCGCGCCCCATCACGCCACCCCGTTGAGCGCGTCGCGCGCCAGGTCCACGTCCACTTCGTAGCGGGCCAGCGCCTCCGCCCACACCCAGCGGTGCCGAGCGCCGCGCACGTACCAGGTGCCATCCATCAGCTTGCCCGCCCCCACGAGCCCTACCGGACGCCGGGCGCGAAGGATGCGCTCGTAGCGCAGGCCCTGCACCGTGCCGTTCGCCTCCGCGAGCCAGTCCGCCTCGCGGTAGTCCGACCACGCCAGGTTCTCCACCTCCGGCACGTCGTGCGGCACGTCCACGTACTGCAGGCCCACTGCCTTCGTCTGGGGCCGCTTCGGCAGCACCGCCGCCATGCGCGCCTTCAGGATGTCCGCTCGGCTCGTGGGCCCCATGCGCGGGAAGCGAGGCGCCGTCACCGTGGCGGAGCGGATCCGCCGCGTCCGCTCGTCGATGTGCTCGCCATGCAGCTCCGTGGGGCGGTGGCTCTCCCAGCGCGCCTTGAGCTCAATGACGGTCGGCGTGGAGCGAGGAATGAGCGACAGGTCCGGCTGCTTCGGACCATTTGGCCGGGGCAGGTGGAAGTGGCCCACGCTCTCCGGCGCCGCGTTGGCGCCCGCGCCCACCGGCCCCTGCTTGCGCTCCACGAAGACCTCGAAGCCGTTGCGCCGCGCGAGCCACCGGAGGAGCGACGCATCCGTGCCGCGCTGGAGCACCACCGCCCGCGCCGGGTCGCGCACGGGCGCAGTCTCCTGCACGTCCAGCGCGAAGCCGTATTCACCGTACAGCTGCCGCACGATGCCCGCGTCGGACAGCCCGCTGAACGAGCGCGTGCGCTCCTCCAGGTGCATCAGGCACGACGCGTCCAGCCCGTACACCTCCAGCGACGAGTCCGGCATGCGGGAGGGGCCGAAGTACGGCTCCACCGCGGTGATGTAGCCGTCGAACACCACGTCCTGTACGTCCGGCGCCTCGCTGTCCGGAGCGCCCAGCCCGAAGCTGATGGTGACGCGCTTGAGCAGCGCGAAGCGCCCGTCCGCCAGCGCGTCCCAGTCCCCCGAGTTCGTGGGAGCCATGTCCAGGGACAGGTGGAAGGAGGACGCGTCGTCGGTGCGCTCGTCCACCTCCAGACGCGACACCCTGCCGCGGGCGTCCGTCATGGGCTGCCCGTCGATCCACAGCTGGAGGAACGCCGCGCGCTGATCCGCCATCAGGGTTTCTCCGGGATGAACAGCACCGTTCCCGGCTCCAGGAGCGCCTCGGGCTCGAAGGTGGGGTTGGCGTCCACGATGCGCCACGCCTGATACGGGTCGCTGAAGTAGCGCTGCGCGAGCAGGTCCAACCGGTCCCCCGCCACCACCTTGTGCAACAGGGACGTGGGCACGCTCGGCGCCACGCGGGGCACGTACAGCGACACCGTGGCGCCCTCCGGGCCCAGCGGCACCGCGTACGTCGGCAGGTCCTTGTGTCGCGAGGAAGGGTCGCTCATGGCCGTCTCTTCAGCTCGCCCCGTTGAGCTTCACCTGCGGCGCCAGGGCCTGCGCGATGAGGGTGCTCGCGTCCGCGCCCTTCACCGCCGCCAGGTCCTCCATCCGCAGGCGCTGGTCGCGCAGGTTCGCGAACGCCTGCTCCACCTTGCTGTTCGCCGCGTTCTCCCCCACCTCCAGGATGCGCATGCGCAGGTCCACCTCCGCGCGCAGCGGGAACAACGCCGGGTCGAAGCGCTGCTCCACGATGGTCATCCCCGTGATGACCACCGGGAAGGTGCGCGGCCCCAGCATCAAGAGCAGCTCCGTGGGGTTGAGCGAGACGAGCTTCGTCGCGGGCTTCTTCTCCTCGTCCCCCGTCTGGTCCTTGCCCAGCGCCATGCCCTCCAGCATGGCCAGCTCCGGCAGCACGCCCTGGATGCCCTCCCCCTTCGTGTCGCGCAGCAGCGCCTCCGTCACGTCGAAGACGAGCTTCAGGGCAATGGTCTCGCTCTTGGCGTGCAGGCCGCCGCCGCGCTGACCGTCGGTGAGGATCTTGGTCTGCTCGGGCGTCTTGCCGGGCTTCGTCTCCCACTGGCCCGCGCGCGTGCGCGTCACCGTCTCCGGGTTGTACTGGAAGCGCAGCGCGATCACGCCCGACTCGGCCTTCGGGTCGGCGGACGACGGCGGCAGCGTCACCAGCATGCCCTTCTGGAGCTGCTGATCGAACGCGATGAGCGTCGGGTCCAGGTTGCGCGTCATCCGTTGCCCCGAGCGCCGGGCGGCTCGCGCTGAGCGAGGCTCCGGGCAATGGCTTCGTTGTTCTTGTCCATCAGCGCCACCACCGTCTGGGTGAACAGCTTCACGAACTCCTTGGGGTTGTCCGGGACGCTGCGCAGCATCCACGCGAGCTCACGCTCCATCTCGCGACGGGTGAGTCCGACCTGTCCTTGCACCGGGGGTGGGGCCATGGCGTGCGCGTCCTCTCGTCAGCTCCAGCCATCCACGAGCGGACGGCCTTCCAACTCGTTGCGAAGCAGCTCCAGGTAGCGCCACCGCCGGGCCCGCGGCAGGGCCAGGATGTCCGCCTCCGACCAGTGGTAGTGGAAGGCCAGCACGTGCACCTCCGTCTCCAATCGCGCCGCGCCGCCCCGCAGCTCGCGAGCCAGCAGCGAGAACGGATCCAGCTCCAGCTCCAACCACGCGGAGCACTTCGGACAGCGCGCCAGCAGCCCCAGGTCCGGAGCGCTCGTGCCGTCCGCCAACGCCAGCGCCACCGCGTGCCGTGAGCGCGCGGGCAGCGCCAACCACGCGGATGGCGTCAGCGTCTGCCCGTCCACCACCACCAGCCGCGACCACAAGAGCGCGGATCGCTCCGCCCGCGTTCCATGCACTTCCGCGAGCAGCGCGTCGTCCTCGCCCGTGGGCTCGCGCACCTCCGCCCGTCCCTCCGGCAGCGCCACGGTGAGCACCTCCGGCGCCGCGTCCACCCGCTCCGGCGAGAGCGCGGAGAGCCGCACATCCACGTCCGCCATCGCCTCGCATCCAGGCGCGGGGCAGCGCGCCACCAGCGTCGCGCGGTCCCCGTACATCCGGGCCCGCAGGTGCAGCGCCAGGTGGTGCCGGTCTCCGCGCGTGAGGCAGGCCGCCAGCTCCGCGTCCACGCGCGAGTAATCCCCCAACCGTCCCAGACACGCCGCCAGCCACCCGCTCACCTCGCGCGGGCCGGGACGCTCTCCGGCCTGGGCCAGCGCCCACTCCTCGCGGCCGGTGAGCGGGCGCAGCTCGCCCTGGCGGTGACAGCGGCCGTCCTCGTCGAAGAGGCCGTGCGGCAGCAGCACCGGGATGGGAGGTTCCAGGAGCACGTCAGACCACCGGCTCCAGCGTGAAGCCCTCGTGCTGGACCTCCAGGGACTCGATGAGGATCTCGTTCGCCTCCGCGGCCAGCTCCGACATCGCGGTGAACTTCGAGACCCACGCGTTGCGCAGCACGAACTTCTTCACCGCGCGGTTGAAGTCCAGGTCGAAGACGAGGATCTCCACGGTGCGCCGGAAGTCCGGCTCCGCCGAGCGGAATCCGGGCGTGGCTTCATGGCGGATGAGCTGGGTGGCCCAGTCCCGGAACGTCGTGTCCTGGGTGAGGCCCGCCTCCAGCGTGAGGGGCTCGTAGTGCACCCGGCCCGGGGACAGCTCGTCCACGGAGGACGGGCTGTTGCCGGAGCGGAACTTCACCACCTCCACGGTGCCGGTGATGCCGGAAATCTTCCGGCACGCGGCCACCTCGATGTTGTTGAAGAGCACGCGGAAGTTGAAGTTGCGGTACGGGTCACGCTTCGTGGATTCGACGAATCGGGGCATGGCTTCACTCCTCGAATGGGGACGTCAGGGCGTCGGGAGGCTCGTCGCGGGCATGGACAGCACGGGCCGGGGCACCGGCTCCCAGCCCTCGTGGGTGAGCTCCAGCGTCAGGAGCGCCACCTCGCCCGCCATGGCGTCCAGCTTGGGCAGGGCGTGGAGCTTGCTCACCCACGCGTTGTGCACGTGGAAGCTGCGGATGCGCGCCTCCATGCCTCCGGGAGGCGGCACGTCCGTGGGGTGCGCGTAGGCGTCCCACACGTCGATGAAGAGGTCGCGCTTCACCGGCTCGCCGGGCGCCTTGCCGGTGCGCGCGAACTCCAGCACCGCGCGCGCCCAGCGCTCCAGCGTGTCGTCCAGCGCCAGCCCCTGCTCCAGCACGAGCGGCTCCCAGTTCACCTTGTGGGGCTGCGCGTAGCGGTGCAGGTTGTTGCCGCCCTCCCACGTCTCATAGGCGCCCACGCTGACGGACAGGCCGGACACGGTGCGCACTCCCGCCACGTAGTCGCCGGCCGCGGACGTGCTCATCCGGAGCCGGAATTGGAAGGTCCGCAGCGGGTTGCGGGCGTTGGCGGGGACGGGCGTGGGCATCAGGCCGCCAGCAGGCTCTTCTGGCTGATTTCGATGACCACGAACTCCGCGGGCTTCAGCGGCGCGAAGGCCACCTGCGCGGTGACGATGCCCGCGTCCACGTTCTCCTGCGGGTTGGTGCTCCGGTCGCAGACGACGCTGAAGGCCTCTTCCGGCGTGCTGCCCTGGAACGCGCCCTGCCGGAACAGCCCCAGCATGAAGGACTCGATGGCGACGCGGATGCGGCCCCAGAGCTCTTCGTCGTTGGGCTCGAACACCGCCCACATCAGGCCGCGCCTCAGCGACTCCTTGAGGAAGAGAGCGGTGCGGCGCACCGGGATGTAGCGCCACTCCGGGTCCGGCGACAGCGTCCGCGAGCCCCACGACACCAGCCCCACGCCGGGGAACTGGCGCAGGCAGTTGAGGCTCGCCGGGTTGAGCTGGTCCTGCTCCGCGTCGATGACGGGGTACTGGAGGCCCAGCGCATTGGCGAGGGACGCCTCGATGCCGGCGGGCGCCTTCCAGACGCCACGCGTGGTATCCGTGCGCGCGAAGAGGCCCGCCACGTGGCCGGACGGCGGCACCAGCCGCGTGGGGTTGCGGCCCACGCCCACGGAGTCCGCCACGCGGATCCACGGGTAGAACATGGCCGAGTTCTTCGAGCGTGAGGGCAACCCCTCCACGAACTGCTTCGCGTCGTCCGGCACCACCGCGAAGTCCTTGTCCACGCCGCCGGGGCCGTCCGCGAGGAAGAAGCAGTCGCCCCGGTTGTCGCAGTACGCGACGCCCGCGGCGATGAACGACACCTCGTTCTTGCCGGGCAGCGCCACGATGTTGACCTCCTCCGTGTCCAGCGCGTGCAGGCCCGTGCGCAGCTTCGCGTCGCCCGCGAAGTCGGACGTGTCCAGGAGGCCCGCGCCGTCGTCGCCGCCCAGGAGGCGCAGGTTCGTCACAGAAGACGGCCGCACCACCGGGTTCGCGGGCGAATCATCGGAGTAGCCACGTGCGCGCGGCGCGAAGCCCAGCTGCCGGAGCATGGTGGGCACCGTGGGCTGGAGCGTTTCGCTGATGGAGAGCTGGAGCCCGTCGAAGGACTCCGCGCTCGTGCCCGCCGTGCCGGCGGCGGCGGTGCCGGTGAAGCCGGTGGCGGAGAGCGACAGCGTGGAGGTGCCCGCCGCCGTGGCCAGGCCCGTGATGACGGTGTTGCCCTGCGCATCCGTCACCACCGACGCGACCTTGCCGACCAGCGCCACGCTCAGCGAGTGGTTCAACTCCGCGGGCGTCACCGCGCCCTTGTCCACCGCCAGGATGGGGATGGGCACCACCGTGGTGCCGCTCGGCGAGCCCACGGTGACCTTCGCGTCCTCCGGGTCCAGGTCGTACGTCGCGCCCGTGGGCTTGGGGATGGTGAGCGTGGGCCCGGTGGCCACCTTCAGCGAAATCTCCGGCGAGTCCGTGCCGCCGATGACGAAGGTGTTGGTGAGACCCGCCGCGGTGACGGCCTGGGTGAGGAAGGCCTTGAGCTCCGTGGCGGTCAGCTGCACTCGGCCGTTGACGAACGCGGCGGCCGGCACGGCGGCCACCACCAGGGCCTGGGTGATGGAGACGTCCAGCGTCGTGCGGGGCAGGTCCGGCTGGGCCTCGTCCCAGGCGGAGACCTGGAGCTTGCCGCCGTCATAGAGGCTGTACTTCGTGCTGGCCAGCACGGCGGCCTTGAGCCGGGGAGGCACGCCCGGGACGAGCACCGCGCCGGGTGCCCTCGCGGCGAGCGCCACCTGGAACTCGTCGCGCACGCGGAGGTAGCGGGAGATGTCGTTGATGCGGTCGCCGACATAGTCCTCGCTGGACGGGTCCATGCGCACGTCCTCGAACGTCTCCAGGCGGCGCGTGGCCCCGGCCTCCGTCCACATCACCTCCACGCGGAACGCCTCGCTGGGGAAGTTGAGGGAGTCGCTCACGTTGACGCGGAGGTAGTCGGACCACTCGCCCGCGCCCCGCGCCAGGAACGTGAGGGCGTTGAGGCTGCCGCCCGCTCTCGCGACCAGGGGCGTGGACACGCCGCCCACCGCGTCGGAGGGCAGCACGCGCACGACGTAGGCGCGCCGCCCGCCCGAATCGAAGAAGGCCTCCACCGCCTGCGCGACGAGCCCCGCCTCCCCGGGCTCGTGTCCGCCAAAGGCCCGCTCGTACTCGGCGAAGCCGGTGACGAACGAGGCCAGGGCCGGGATGCCTCGCGCCGTGCGTCCGACGAACGCCGCCGTGGACGTGCCCACCCCTTCAATGGGGCGCGCACCGGCACTGATCTCCTCGACATAGACGCCCGGATGCAGTCGCTCAGCCACGTTCATCCTCCTGGTTTCAGATGGTCCCGCGCCTGGCGGTATCGACTTCGGTGACAGATGTTCCCGGATGGCCGCTGGCGCCTCGCGCAGCACCGCGCGCGATGAGATCCACCCGCGGCGTCTCGACGAGGCGGGCGGTGCTGCGCGCGTTCGGCTCGTCCATCAGCGCGGAGACCCGGTAATCCACGCAGCAGCGGTACAGGTGGTTCAAGAGGTCGTCGCGGCGGCGCAGCTGCGTCTGGAAGAAGAAGCACTCCTCCTGGAACACGAGCGTGCGGCCCCGGGCCCAGGCGCCCTCCACGGGGCGACTGAGCGTCACGCGGTCGCCATCCAGCCCCAGCACCAGCGCCTGGAAGCGCTGCTTGCCCACGCGGTAGCCGTCGTCGCTCGAGCCCAGCACCACCACGTCGCCGGGCTTGAGGCGCGAGGCCGCCGTGACGGAGCGGCGCAGCGCCGGATCCAACGGCCCCACGGGCTCCGCCACCAGGTGCACGTGGTCCACGGTGAAATCCAGCGGCGTGCCCGCTTGCGCGCCCAGCGTGAGCACCATGTCGCTCGCGGCGACGGTGACGCCCGGCGCGGCGACGGGCGGCGCGGGGGTGGCCTCCGCGTCCTGGAGCGGCTGCGGCACCCCGTCCGCCGACAGCCACACCACGCCCTCCCCCGCCTCCAGCCGCGCGTGCAGCACCACGCCGGCCTCCAGCCGCTCCACCGGAAGCCGCCAGCGCGTCTCCGCGACCTGCGTCCCGGTGGCCTGCGCCAGCGTCGCGGTGGCCACCACCTCGCCCATGGGCCGGGTGTCCACCTGCTCGTAGCGGACGATGAGCCGCAGCACGGGCTGCCCCTGCGCCATCAGCACGGCCACCGGCAACGACTGCGCGGCCACGGCGCCAGCGGCGACGCGCAGCCCCACCGACAGCGCCAGCCCGTCCGGGGCCGGATTGTCGGCGTGGAAGGGGTCGGGCACGGCGGGCATCGGGTAGACGAGGACGGAGGCGGTGCCGGTGCCGGACAGGCGCAGGCCCTCGGCGGCAGGAAGGAAGGACGCGCCGGGCGTCAGGTCCACGCGTCCGCCGCGCGCGCGCTCCAGGTTCTGATCGCTGGCCTCCAGGTGCACCAGGGACAGGGCCGTGGTGGGCTCGCCGCGCGTCAGCAGGCGGACCGTCGTGGCGCCTTCGGGCACATCCTCGGCCAGCAGCGACGGGCGCAGCACCAGCTGTCCGCGCGTGGGGATGGAGAGCGCCACCGTGTCCATGATGGACGCCAGGTCCACCTGCGAGCCCGCCCACAGGTCCACCTGCACGTCGATAGCCATGGCCTTGGGCGCGCGGATCTTGCTGAGGAACACCCTGCCCTCTAGAGAGCGCTCCGGAGGCTCCAGGCCCAGAGGGCCCTCGATGCCACCAGCGACGGGCAGCACCTCCACGCTGGAGCGGAACTCCATGGAGGGGATGCCCGCGTCGGAGCTGATCGCGAGCCGGCTCCCCTCCACGTCCCAGCGCGCGATGACGCCAGCGAGCGCCTCCAGCAGCAACGGGTCCGTGAGCGGCGCGCCCGTGGGCTCCTGGAAGAGTCCACCGGTGAGCGCATCCGCCAGCCGCGCGTTGATGGCGTCAGCGAGCGCGGGGCCCGTCGCGGTGGAAGAAAACGAGCCGCCCGGCAACCCCGTGAGGGTGACGGTGGCGCGGCCATCCAGGCGCAGCTGGAGCGAGCCATTGGGCGGCACGCTGTCCGCGGAAGCGCGAGGCCTGCCGACAAGGTGGCCCGGCACACGGAAGGTGGCGACGCCCGTGCGCCCGTTCTCTCGCTCGGGTTCGGGGAACAAGCCCAGCGGGCCAACAACGGAGAGGAATGGCACGCGCGAAGGCCGGTAGCCTTCATCCACGTAGCCATGCGCGGCGAAGACGCGCACGTCGCCGCTGCGCAAGGCCACCCGGCCCTGCCAAAGCAGTCCGCTGAGGATCTCGCGAATCACGCGAAACGACCCTCCAGGGCAATGTCATGTCTGGCTTCAAACTGCTGCGTCACGGCACCCCCCGGCACCCCTCGGAAACCGCCCGACTCCCGCTGTGACACGCGAAGGGCGGCGACAATGAATCAGGAGCCCAGCCGCCGTCAACACTGCACGCATGTATTGCTTTGATATTTTGTGTGTCTATTCCGACGGGCCTCCCATCCCGAGGGGAGGGTGGATCGCGGTGGCTGTCCGCTGCGTCGCAAACCACCTTTGCCGGAGGGGGAGCGGTGGATGCGATTCGAGGATCTGGTGGCCCTGGCCGCCCAATTGTTCGACGCCTCGGGCGTGGGCGTGATGGTGGTGGGAACGGTGGTGTCCGTGGCGCTCGTCCTCCAGGACGTGCGGGGACCGCGGCGGGGGGAGGCGTACCGGCAGCTTCGCCACTACCTGGGCCGCGCCATCCTGCTGGGACTGGAGCTGCTCGTGGCGGCGGACATCATCCGCACGGTCGCGGGGGCGCCCTCGCTGCGGCAGGTGCTCATCCTGGGCCTCATCGTCCTCATCCGGACCTTCCTCAGCTTCACCCTGGAGGTGGAGATCGACAGGCGCTGGCCCTGGCAATCCAAGCCAGTTGACGAGGATGCGCCCGGCCCTCCGCGTGCATAAGCCCATGGGAGGGCCCGGCCCGCTGCCTGTCTGTCATTGGGTGCCGACCAGGCGGCAGCCGCGCCTCCGGACCGGTGTGGATTGCCCACCGGGGTCGAGGATGCACACTCTCCAAGTCAGGCCACTCCCATGGTGGGAAGCGGCGTCACGGGGCCCTGCCTCCAAGCTCGCCGGGAAGGGCCGGGGTCAAAGGAGGCGCGCGTGGAGAGCCCCAGCGCAAGCTTCGACCCGGACACCATCGAGACCCTCTCCGACGCGCATTCCCGGCTGCTCCTCGAGACGCTGGTGGCGAGCACGCCGGTGGGCCTCGCGGTGGTGGACATGGAGCAGCGCTTCGTCCAGGTCAACGACGCGCTCGCCGCCATGAATGGCCTCCCGCGCGCCGCGCACCTGGGGCGCAAGGTGCAGGACATCGTCCCGGAGATGTGGCCCACCCTCCGTCCCCAGTATCAGCGCATCCTGGAGGGAGGGAGCGCGCAGACGATAGAGGTGGTGGGCGCCACCTCGAAGGAGGTGGGCATGGAGCGCCACTTCCTCGTCAGCTACTACCCGGTGCGCACCAACGCCGGCGTGTTGCTGGGCATCGGCGTCATCGTGTCGGAGGTCACCGAACAGCGCAGGGCCCACGACGCGCTCCAGGCCAGCGAGCAGCGCTACCGCTCACTGGTGGAGGCCATGTCGCAGCCGGTGTGGTCCACCAACGCCCGGGGCGAGGTGGTGGAGCCCGCGCCGCGCTGGCTGGCCTTCACGGGCCAGACGCACGCGGAGCACCTGGGACTGGGCTGGCTTTCGGCCATCCATCCGGACGACCGCAAGCGCGTGGTGCGCAGCTGGGTGGAGTCCCTGCGCACGAAGGCGTCCTACCGGGGTGAGTTCCGCCTGCGCTTCCACGCGGGGGGCTACCGGGACGTCGTGGGCCGGGCGGTGCCCGTGTTCGGAGAGCAGGGTGTCATCCGGGAGTGGGTGTCCACGGCGGAGGACATCACCGAGCGCAAGCACGCGGAGGCCCAGGTGGAGAACGAGCGCGCGCGGCTGCGCTCCGTGCTGACCAGCGCCCCGGCGTCCATCGCCATCCTCTCCGGCGAGCGGCAGGTCTTCACGCTGGTGAACCCCCTCTACAAGGTGCTGTCGGGAGGCGCGGACCTGTTGGGCACCTCCATCAAGGACGTCGAAAGCGAACGGGGGGTCGAGTACTCGCGGCTCTTGGAGAAG
Organism: Corallococcus sp. AB030; assembly: GCF_003668965.1. NCBI lineage: Bacteria > Pseudomonadati > Myxococcota > Myxococcia > Myxococcales > Myxococcaceae > Corallococcus > Corallococcus sp. AB030. Next base: position 22,440 of record NZ_RAWQ01000003.1, on the reverse strand, counting down.
GCCTATCGCCAGGGCGAGGCGTTCATCGAAAAAGAGGTCCCGGTCACCGCCGACTTCCAGGGCGACGGGGCCCGGTCGACGCGGCAGTTCGACGTGGCGTACCAGCCGCTGCGCGACGTGCGGGGCCAGGTGGACTCCGTGCTGTCGTTCGCCGTCGACGTGACGGTTCGGGTGGAGGCCCGGAAGAAGCTGGAGGAGTCCGCCGCGTCCCTGAGGAACCAGCAGCAGTGGCTGGAGGCGATGCTGGACCGGACGCCCGTGGCCATCATCCTGGTGGAGCCCGTGACCGGCCGCATCATCTTCGCGAACCAGGCGGCCCGGCAGATGGCCGGCGGTGATTTCCCCGGGGGCCTGCGGGAGGAGAGCTACAGGGGCGGCGCGCACCGCTTCACGGACGAAGCGGGCCGCGAGCTGACCATGGAGGAGATCCCCGGCATCCGCGCGGCGAGGGGCAATCCCGTGCACGCGGAGCCGGTCGTCTGGCACACGCCCACGGGGCATTACGCCTTGCTGGTGGAGGCGGGCACCCTGCCCGCCCAGCACGGCCATCCGGAGGCGGTCCTCCTGGCGCTCCAGGACGTCACCGAGCTGAGAAAGACACAGGCCCAGCTCCAGCACGCCGTGTCGCTCCGGGACGAATTCCTGACGGTAGCGTCGCATGAATTGAAGACGCCGCTGACGCCGTTGCAGCTCAAGCTCCAATCCCTGGTCAGGGACGCGCAGGCGGAACAGACGCTGGAGTCGCTGCGGGAGCGCGTGGTGAAGACGGCGGAGACCGTCTCCGGGCAGATAAGGAAGATGACCACGCTCATCAACGACCTGCTGGAGGTGACGCAGCTCACGGGCCCCTCCGCACCGCTGCAACTGGAGGACGTGGACCTGGCGGACGTGGTGCGCGACGCGGTGGAGCGCTTCCAGGCCCAGGCGGGGAAGGCGGGCTGCGAGCTCATCGTCCACGAGACACCCGGTGTCGTGGGCCGCTGGGACCGCCACCGGCTGGAACAGGTGGCGAGCAGCCTGCTGTCCAACGCGCTGAAGTACGGCTCGGGCCACCCGGTGACGATTCGCGTGGAGCAGGTCCACGGCCGGGCGAGGCTGAGCGTGAGGGACGAAGGCATCGGCATCTCGCCGGGGAGCCTCCAGGCCATCTTCGAGAAATTCACCCGCGCCGTGTCGACACGGCATTACGGCGGTCTGGGATTGGGCCTCTTCATCACCAGACAGATTGTCGAAGCCCACCACGGCACCCTGCGCGTGGAGAGCCAGCCCGGCCACGGCGCGACCTTCGTCGTGGAGCTGCCCCTGGGCTGACTCCATACACCCCCACCCAGCACCACGCCGGAGGCGCGGCGGCAGCTCCAACTCCTGCCGCTGCGCGCACGCCTGCTAGACCAGAGGCTTCTTGAGTGCTCGCACGAGCCGGTTCGTCTCCGAGTCATGCACAGTCAGGGCATCAAGGAACAGGTTCGCGGCGTCCCTCTTGCCATGGGTGCTGATGCGCGACTTGACCTGCATCAACAACTGACGCGCGACGTCCCTCACGCCCTGTTCGAACACACCGGCGCCGGCCACGATATCGGCCCCCAACTCCAGATATGACGCCACATCTCTCGCCCACAGATCATTCAACCCCTGGATCATGCGCGTGTCTTCGCTGAAGTTGAAGTCTGGATTGTCCTTCAGCGTGGTGGGAAGGGGGACCCACGACTCCGCCCGGCCAAGATGGATTGCGCTGGGCGGATATCCTGTCGCGTACATGAACGTCGTGCAGCCGAAGCATGAGGCCAGCTTCGTGGTGGCGTTCCCCACCGCGACCTCGTACGGAGTGGTCCACGGTCCAATCAGCTTGCAGTGCTGGATTGCCCAGTTCATCCCATGGCAATACCCCACCACCATGCGATCGCCCGACCAGCCACGGATGAGGTTTGCGCGCTCGAAGGAGCCCCAGGACGGATCCAGGACTGGATTCGGGCCGGCACGGATCACCCCCTGATACTGCGTCTGCGCACTCCACCGTCTGCCCTCGTGACCGTTGTAGTCGATGAGTCTCCGGACGGTGGAAACCATGCGCACCTGTTCCGTGACGGGGTCATCCACCACGCCGTAGTACGCGCCACGCTCCTGGGTGGTCACCGCGCCTTGCTGGCGCGAGCCCAGGAGAAGATCTTGCGCGAACGCCATGGAGCTGAGGCCCCTCATGGGCCGGTGCTTGTCGTCCGACGCCGCCCCTCCGGGACGCCCTGTGATGGCAATGCCACTCGTGGTCCTGGGATCCTGGGGGTTGTAGGGCTCGGTCGCCTGAGCCTTGATGCCACCGATGCCGCCCGAATCGAAGCCCGCTGAATAAAGGGCTTGATCCAGGCGGCGGACCACCGCTTCGTGCGTCCTTCGCGTAGGGCCTGGCTCGTACTCGAAGTGGAGGGTGACGGGTTGCAGGAGCTCCACTCGCGTGGCGAGAAAACCCAGCAGCGTGCTCACGGTGATAACATCCGCATGCAGCGGATCCAGGCCGCCCGGTTGTCCATCCAGAAGACTCATTGTCTGGCTTTCCTTCAGGGATTGGGAACGAAGGCCCCATGTCCGTTCCAGCAGGTCGCTGACCGGCCCGAGCCGCGAAGCGGGAGCCGCCGTCGAAGCATGGGAAGCCCCATCATCCAGACATCGCCGCAGCGGCTCCAGGACCCGGCGGGTCAACGACCCTGGGGGGCAGGGTGCCCCGGACCCACTCCCTGAAACATCCAGGCGAGGGGCGAGACTGTTTTCATCGCTATGTCTCTGTATGATGACGGCGTGAAGGAACCCGCCACCGGGTTTCACGGAAGCAGGCCGGAGCGCCCCACCCATGTCCTTGTCGGTACACAGAGCCCTCGTCGCGGGGCTCCTGCTGGGCGCCCTGCCCGCCTGGGCCCAGTCCGCCCTGCCCGGCTTCGAATTGGAGCACCTGGAGATCAATCCCGGCCGGGGAACCGCGGTGATGCGCAACGGCGAACTGCTGGTGCCCGGCGGCATGAGCCTGGGGCTGGTGGGCCAGTACCAGCGGCTGCCGCTCGTGCTCCTCAACGGCGAGCGCCGCCTGGAGGCCGTGCGCAACCGCGCGTCCTCCGTCCTGGCGGGCAGCTACGGGGTGCTGCCGTGGCTGGAGGTGGGCGCGCAGGTGCCCGTGGTGTTGTGGCAGCAGGGGGATGATCCAGCGCCCCTGGGCCTGACGCCGCTGGCCTCGCAGGGCCTGGGCACCCCGGAGATACAGGCGCGCCTGGGGCTCTTGTCGCGCCGGGACGAACACCCCGTGGACCTCTCCATGGACCTGGGCGTGGGGCTGCCCATCGGCAGCGCGGCGGTGCTGGGCCGGGACGCGGGCATCCGCGTGCGCGCCCTGGCCGCCATGGGCACGCAGGTGGGGTTCCTCAAGCCCGCGCTGGAGGCCGGCGTGCTGCTGCGCTCGCGCATTCCGCTCTCCGCGCCGGGCGCCTCCGGGCAGATGCTGGAGGTCCGCCTGGGCGCCGGGTTGACGACGGCCGGCCAGGGGCTGCGCGGCGAGCTGGCGGTGAAGGCCGCCTTCGCGTCGGACATGAACCAGCCCGCGGTGGAGGTGCTCGGCGGCGGGCGCATCCCGCTGTCGGAGGGCCTGGAGCTGCACGCGCTCGCCGGGCCCGGCCTGGGACGCACCCCGGGCACGCCCATCGCCCGGGTGCTCCTGGGCGTGTCGTTCCGCCAGGAGCCTCCTCCCCGGATGGAGGTGCTCCCGGAGCCCGTGCCCCAGCTGCGCCTGGAGGAGTTCCAGAAGCAGCCGGAGTACGTCCCGGACACGAGCGTGGAGCCGGTGCCCACCCGCGAGCTGCTCCCCCCTGAACCCGCGCCCCAGTCCTCGCCATGACCTTCGAGCCACGCATCGTGCTCGCCGCGTTCGACGGCACCCAGCCGCCTCCGGACAGCGTGCCCGCGTGGCTCGCGCGAAGCTGGGAGGATCCGGACGGCTTCGCCGCCGCGATGGCCCCCATCCACGCCGGCCGGAGCACGCCCTTCAAGAGCCGCACCGGCCAGCACCACGACTTCTTCCACGACCTGGTGGCCCGCCACGCCACCACGGACCGCATCGCGCTGCGCTCGTACTCGCGGACGCAGGGCTGGCGCACGCTGAGCTACCGCCAGCTCCAGGAGCAGGCCACGCGGCGGGCCACCGCCTGGGCGGGGTTGGGCGTGAAGCCGGGCGCGAAGCTGTGCCTGATGCTGCCGCCGGGCCCGGAGCTGATGGTGTCGCTGTGCGCCGCGCTGGGCCTGGGCGCGTGCGTGAGCCTCCTGCCGCCCGGAGCCCGCGCCTTCGTGGCGCGCCGGCTGGACGCGCTCGCGCCCCAGCACATCGCCGCCGAGCCTCACCAGGCGCCGCTCCTGGGCAAGCACGCCGCGCGGCTCCTGCCGATGCAGACGCAGGTGCCGCCCGCGCTCGCGTCGTACACGTACAAGCCGACGGAGCCAGTGGGCCTGCTCTTCTCTCCCCTGGCCAACCCCAGCGACGTGCCCGTGCCGCTCACCGCCGGGGACGCGTGGCGGAGCGCGCTGGTGGACGGGCTGCTGACCTTCGGCCTGAACCCGGGGGACCACCTGGCGGCGCCGGGCTTCCACCCGCTCCAGCACCTGCCTGCGCTGTACTTCACCACGCTCCTGCGCGGCGCGACGTACCTGCACGTGGAGCCCGCGGACCTGGACGTCTCTCCCGCGCTGCTGACTGAACACCCCGTGCGCGCCCTGGGCCTCACGCCCGCCGTGCGCGACCTGGTGGCGCGCGCGCGCCTGCCGCTCAAGAACGTGGGCCTGTGGTTCAGGGATCCGCAGGCGCCCTTCGACTTCCACGCGTGGCGCGACGCGCTCAAGGCCTGTGGGCTGGCCAGCGTGCCCGGCGGCAACGTGTGCGTGGACCCGGCGTGGGGAGGCGCGGTGCTGTGCTCGCACCGGCGCGTGGCGGCGGACGTGCACACGGACATCTCCCCCGCGCCCGGGCGCGCCTGGGCGCTGCGCGACTTCACCGACAGCGGGCAGGACGCCCCGGGAGACACAGGGCTCTTCACTCCGCTGCCGGAGGCCGGACGGCCGCCCGCGCACGTCGTCCTGACGCGGGTGCGCGGCCAGTACCACCACTTCGGCGTGCGCGAGCCCCGGCGCGAGGGCCGGGTGTTCCTCTTCACGGAGGCCGCGGACGCGCTGCGCGAGCCCCCTGGCCCCCGGCTGGACGCGGTGGGGCTGGCCGTGCCGGTGAGCGGCATGGCGGGCGCGTATCGCAGCGTGCTGCTCGTCTTCACCGGCGACCTGCCCCCCGGCGTGGAGGTCAGCGAAGCGGACGTGCGCCGCCGCATCGAACAGGCCCTGGGCGCGGACGCGCTGCCGGACCGCATCGAGCGCTTCGCGCTTCACGCGCGGCGCCTGGACGGCAAGCAGGACGGACCGGTGGACGAGGAGTGGTGCCGTTCGCAGTACCTCACGGGCTCCCTGAAGCTGAAGGCGGGGGACCCCTTGTTCCAGGCGCTCACGTCACTGCGCGCCCGGGTGGAGTCACGCTGATGGGAATCCAGGTCGTGTCCGGAGCCATGCTCCAGTGCAGCTTCGGTCTGGCGCCCTCCACGCTGTCGGTGCCGCCCGTCAACCAGGTGAACGCCACCGCGCCGGCGGCCACCATCATGGACAACATCCCGGGCATGAACGTGCCGCCCTTCGGCATGTGCCAGTCCATGGCCAACCCCACCGTGGCCGCCGCCACCGCCGCCGCGATGGGCGCCCTCACGCCCATGCCGTGCATGCCCATGCTCCCCGCGCCCTGGACGCCGGGCTCGCCCACGGTGCTGATCAAAGGCAAGCCCGCGCTCACCGACAAGTCCATGTGCACCTGCGCTTACGGCGGCATGATCAAGATCAACGTGCCCGGCCAGACGAAGACGCAGGTGAAGTGACTCACGGCAGGGGCACGTAGCGAAGGGGCGCCTCCCGCTGGGGCAGGCGCACCTCCAGCTCCACCACGTCCTCCGCGCTCCAGACGGCGAACAGCTCCACCAGCCGGCCGCACAACAGGTCCACCAGCGGCAGCAGCGACGCGTCCATGGGCCCGAAGCCCAGCTGGTACACGTACTTGAAGCCCGCGGCGCTCCGGGCGAAGGGCTTGGACTTCACGGACACCTCCGTGAGGGACGGCAGCAGGTCCCTGAAGTGCCGCTGCGTCCGCACGCCCAGCACCTCCAGGAGGAACAGCAGGTCCTCGCGCCCCAGGAACCGCTGCGTGCGCAGCGCCAGCAGCTGCAACAGGGCCTGCTGCCCGTGCTCCACCGGGTTGTCCCCGCCGGGCGCCACCGCGCCCACCAGGCTCCACGGCACGCCTTCCAGGAAGCGGTCCGCCAGCACCGGCCGGTAGCCCCGAGCATCGAAGCGCGGCGGCAGCGGCTGGTGCCACAGGCCGTCCACGCCCAGCCGCACCGGCTTGAGGAACGCCTCCGGCATGTCCAGCGCCAGCCACGACGTGCGCGCCAGGCCCTGACCTTCGTGCTCCAGCTCGTACGTGTCCGCGCCTCCGGAGATGGCGCCAGGGCGCAGGGGCACCATGCCCTTCGGAGTCAGCTGGTACACGCCCGTGGCCGTGTTCAGCCGGAAGCCCATGGACGAATCCGGGTGCTGCACCGCGTGCCGCTCCTTCGTGCCGTCGTGCTCCACGGGTGCCGCCATGGCGCGCTGCAGGTTCACCACCGGCACCGCGTGCGCCACGAACGAGTCCGGCCCCACCACCAGCTCCGACGGCCAGCGGCCCGTCAGGCGCAGCGTCAGGGTGAAGCCCTGCCAGTTGCGGGGGGCCGGCGGGATGCGGGCCTCCAGGAACAGCTCCTGCTGCGGGAAGTGCAGCAACTGCCGCAGCCGCTGCAGCGGGTGTTCGGACGCCTCGCCATCCGCCGCCACCGGCCGGGGCGCGCCGAAGCGCACCGGGCCCGAGTGCGCGTCGAAGGGCTTCACCTCGTGCTCCATCGCCTCGTCATCGAAGCTCACGGTGGCGGAGCGCACGGCGCCCTTCAGCTGGAAGAACACCGCCAGGGACGCACGGAAGTCGTTGAGGTGGTTGATGTGCAGCCGCACCTCGCCCGGTGAGTCGTTGCGGGGGAAGCCGCCCTCGAAGACGAGCCGCAGGAGCGCGCCGTCCTCGCCCTGTCGCTCCAGCCGCGCCTGGGTGAGCCGCACGGGCAACAGCCGCAGCGGGGCCAGCGTGCGAAGGGAGAGCGGCCCGGTGGGACCGCCGCCCAGGCCCGGGTTGAGGAGGAAGGGCGTGCCCCGGGGCAGCTCCGCGGCGTCCACGAAGCGCGCGTCCGGCTCCGCGCGGAACATGGCCATGGCGGGAATGGGATTGAGCAGGTAGGCGAAGTGCTGCTGGAACAACCGCAGCGTGCTCCGCTCCAACGCGCGCTGCCCCGCCCGTCGCGTGCGCGCGGTGAACAGGGCCATGGCCTCCGTGAGCCGCCGCACGTCCGCGTCCTCGCCGTCCAGCGGCGCGGATGGGTGCAGGGCCGTGTAGCCCAGGCGGAACTTCTCCAGCGCCTGGAGCTCCTCCAGGAACGACGCGTAGAGCGCTTCATCCATCCGCATGGCCTAATCCCCCTCCTGCACGCGCAGGAACATCCGGCCCTCGGTCACCTCGATGAGCTGGGTGTCCTTCTCCAGGGTGCGCTGGATGCGCAGCATGGGCTTCGAGTCCTGGTACAGGTGCTGGATGGACGTCTCGCTCTTGTCCGTCTTGCCCAGGAGCAGGTGGTTGCCCTGCGACTCCTTGGGGAGCCGCGCGCCGGGGCGCCACTCCAGGAAGCGGTCCATGCGCGCGTGCTGGTAGCCCAGCGACACCAGCACCCGCGTCCCCTTGTCCATGGGGAAGTAGAAGTGCCCGGGCTGCTGGTGCGGCTCATAGGGGACGAGCACCTCCTTGTCCCACAAGGGCAACTTCACCCGGTACGACTCCACCGACGTCTCGTCGTCCTGGCGGATCTGATACGTGCGGTCCGGATCCCCGCCCTCTTCGCTCACCACCCGCCCCTCCGCGAGGAAGGGCCAGCGCGGCGGCCGGAAGCGAGGGCGCCGGAAGGTGGGGTCCGCCGCCTCCTCCAGCGTGGCCTTCAACTTCAGCTCGTAGTCGTTGGCGTCGCTGTCCGGGTCGTGCGCGGCGTCGGCCTCCACGGCGCGCGCCTCCAGCTCCAGCGTGTGCAGCCGGTACTGCTTGCCGTGCGTCGCGGCCTGCGTGCTGAAGTCCCCCAGCGTGTAGAGCCCGTTGAGCACCAGCGACGCGCGGGGATAGCCCGCGAAGGACAGCCGCACCTCCGGGCCCTCCATCTGCTGGCGGTTCGTCTCCAGCGTCACCCGGTCCGTGAGCGTGCCCTCCAGCGTGGAGGTGACCAGGCATTCGGTGAGGACACCCGCGATGGCGTCCGCGTTCTCCACCGCCTTGCGCTTCGTGCCGGCGTCCACGTAGCTGTTGAGCACCGACAGCGCGTCCCGCCGCGGCTCCGGGTAGCGCAGGTCCACCTCCGCCACCTCGTCGCGGGTGAGCACCAGCGCCTCGCCGCCTTCGGGCTTCGCGGCCGCGAGCGTGTACTTCCCTTCCGCGTAGTTCAGGAACATGCCCGCGTGCATGCGCGCCTGCACCCAGTGCAGGAAGTCCAGGAAGCTGGCGCCGGAGTCGTCGTCCGCGCCCAGCCCCAGCGCGTGGAGGCCGTGCTTCGTCCCCGCCGCCTCCCACTCGTAGGCCACGTCCAGGCCTCCGGGCGTGTTCGCCTGGATGACCGCTTGCAGCGTCTCGTCCACCCACACGCCGCTGGGGAAGTGGCGGCGCCACAGCATCGCCGCGGGGTCCACCAGGCGGATGCGGTAGCGCCGCTGCATCACCGGCGCGTCCTTCACGTTCGCCAGCGAGCGCTCGCGGACGTGGCGCTCCTCCACCCGCCCGATGAACTTCAGCGGCAGGGCCTCCGCGCCCTCGCGCCCCTCCGCCTGCGCGCCGTAGCGGCGATCCACGGTCAGCGTCGCCGTCAGGGGCTTGGTGTCGGTGAAGGGGGTGAAGAGCGTGTCCTCGTCCCCGCTCTCCTTGCACATCACCCACCACTCCACCTGGGCCTCGAAGCCGTAGGAGCGCGCCTTCACCGACAAGCGCTTGATGCTGCCCGCGGGCAGCGTGAAGGACTCGTCGCCGGCCTTGAGGTCCAGCGTCAGCTTCAGCTGTTCGGTGAACTTCATGGGTCGTCCTCCCCAGCTGCCTCTTCCGGAGGCCGTTCGCGCAGGCGGCGCGAGCCCGGGTCCAGGAGCAGGTCCATGGGCTCGTGGGAGTCACGCAGGAGCAGGCGCACCACCAGGCCGGGCGCGCCGCCTGCCGTGGCGGGCGCCTCGTCGATGGACACCACCTCCACGCGCTGCTCGTAGCGCGACAGCGTCTCGCGGATCTCCAGGCCCAGGCCCGCGAGGCGCTCCGCGTCCGAGCGGAACCCCGTCTCCGTCAGCCCGAAGCCGGGCAGCACGGACGCCGCGCCGCGCTTGGCCTGGAGCAGGTGGCCCAGGTTGCGGAGCACGGCTTCACGAGGCGTCTCCACCACCCCCAGGAACTTCCGGTGCAGAAAGCCCACGGTCCCCTCCCCTCCTAACGTCCAGCTGCTTTCGGCGTGCCCATGGCCATGCCCTGCCGGTCGCCTTCGACACGCGGAGGCGCGGCCACCGGCACGGACGTGTCGCCCAGGAAGATGAGCTGCCGCAGCGGCTTGCCCTCCGCGCCCGGCAGCCGTTCGTAGCCCAGCTGCCCCCGAGGCCCCAGGCGCACGGTCCGCCCGTGCGCGAGCACCGTCAGCACCACCTCCAGCTGCATCCGCGCGGGCACGAGCAGCGGCAGGATGTGCCGGTGGAAGCGGTGGCGCACCCGCGCGGGCCAGTCCCGCCCGCGCATGTCCGCTTCCTCGTCCGCGAACACCTCCACCTGGAAGCCCCCGATGTCCGTCGCGTACGTCTGGCCCAGGATGCCCGTGCCATCCAGCGGCGTGGGCCCGAAGGCGGGCCGCATGCCGGAGAAGCGCGTGCGGAAGGAGCGGCGGACACACGTCACGCGCAGCTCCGGGAACACCTGCTGGAACAGCCACTGGAGCGTGGCCTGCGAATCCACGCCCACCATGCGCAGGTAGAAGCCCTTCGTGCGCTCCCAGTCCCCCACCAGGCTCGCGTCCCGTTCGGGGTGCAGCGCGTCCACCAGCGCCAGCAGCAGCCGGTGGTCGAAGAAGCGGATGAAGTCGAGGAACGGCTCCGGCTCCGGCAGCTGTTCGGCCACCTGGAGGAAGTAGCTGGGCAACAGGCCCGGCGTGGCCAGGAGGCCCAGGTTGAGCGTCACCACCACCCGGCGCACCGGGGCAAGGTGGAACGTCACCGCCTCCACCAGCGACGCGGACGCCACCGGCTCCGGGTTGCTTTCAAAGAGCACCCGGTCCCGGCCATAGCCCTGCGTCTCCAAGAGCCGCAGCAGCGGTCCCAGGTCGAAGTCCTTCGCGCGGGCGCGGATGCGCCGCTCCAGCGGGGACAGCAGCGGCGAGGCGCCGATCATGAGCGGAGCCGCCTCACTCGCCCGGCCCCACGAAGGCGCCCAGGTCCACCTGGTAGAACTGCGACAGCGTGCGCCACTCCATCGTGTCCTTGCGCTCCCAGTGCTCCTGGATGTCCCCCACGTGGCGGTTGAGCAGCGCGCCGAACGACGAGAACAGCTCCGGCAGGTAGCGCCGCGGGTCGAACTCCTCCAGCGTCCGGAGCACGTCGTCGCTCACCATCGCGGCCTTCTGGAAGTCGCCGCGTTCCACCAGCACCTCGAAGGCCTTGAGCTTGTCGCACAGCTCCAGCAGGTGCACGGATCCCCGCAGCTGCAGCGGCCCCGTCGTGCGGGGGAACGGCGATGGCGGCGTGGCCGCCGCAGCCGCGGAGGATTTCGCGCCGCGCCCCTTCGCGGGGGCGGCCGGCTTCGCGGGCTCCGGGGCCGGAGCGGGAGCGGCCGCGCGCTCCTGCGTCGTCTCCCGCAGCCACTGTCCCAGCCCCGCCAGGCCCTGGGCCCCGTTGCGGAACGCGGGGCCTTCCAGCACGCCCTGCAGGGTCTGGATGCCGCGCAGGGCGTCCTTGCGCTTGCCGTCCGTGAAGCCCTTGGTCCACGCCTCCCAGCCGGCGTCCCGCTTGCCGTGGTGATACTTCAGCGCGCTCACCAGGATCTGGAACAGCCACGTCAGCGCCTTGTTGAGCAGCACCGCGGGCTTGGACTTGTCCTTCCCCTCGCCCTGCGCGGCCTCCTCCGCCGCCGCGCGCGAGAGCGCGACCAGCACCTCCAGCACCTCCGGCAGGCGCGAGAGCCCGTCCTCGCGCAGCGTCGCGAAGAGGTAGTAGGCCGACAGCCGGACCTCGTAGACCCCTTCACCGTCCAGGGCCTCGATGGCGTCCGCGGCCTCGACGTAGGCCTCCCGCTGCACCAGGTCCGCCACCGTGAGGAAGCGCGGATCATGCGACTCCAGGCGCTCCAGCGATCCGCCCTCCACGGGGCGCAGGCACAGGCTCAGGTCTCTCATGGTCTGTCTTTCCACTTCATGTTACATGTCTTTCATTCACAAGGACAGACACCCCATGCCCATCGCCAAGCCCGACGTACTCGAACTCGAATGCAATTGGCAGACCGGGTTTCAATACCGGCCCGGCTTCCGTGGAGCGCTGGGATATCTGCTGGAATGGAACGGCTGCGGGGGGCTGAACCTGGCGAAGGACCTCACCCTGTTCTCCCCCACGGTGGGTGACTTCGGGCCCAAGGCGCAATGCATTGGTCTCATTGAACGGCTGGCCATGAATGGTGCTTCCGGCCCCATGGACTTCACCGTGTACGTGGGCCGCGTCACGGCCGCGAACGTGCTCAACCACTTCGCCAAGCCCTTGGACAACCTGCGGCTGAAGCTGGCGTGGGCCATCATCGACTTCGATGAAGCGGGTGATACCTGGTTCGAAGCCGCCAAGCTGAAGAGCCCTGCTTCCGCCGAGGCGCTGATGGACACGGAGAAGGGCCGCCCCAAGGTCTTCCTGGACAATCAGCCCGCCACGCTGGCCGAGGACCTGGACATCCGCTTCCACCGCTTCCAGTTCCGGGTGGTGCCCGCGCCCAAGAAGAGCACCACCCTGGAGTTCGCCACCAACTCCCAGGAGCGCCGCGTCACCAAGTGGGGCTCTGACAAGTAGCCCCCCAACGCGGAAACGGGGAAGGCGCTTTTCCCGCCCTCCCCGTCCTGCTTCAACCGCTGACTACTGTTTGCCTTCGACGTAGCCCCAGGCGTACACGTCCTTGTCCAGCGAGTTGTGCCCGTAGTGGATGTTGCACAGGTGCGCCTTGTCCGGGATGAGCTGGAAGGTCATCTGGCAGAACTTGACGTCCGTGACGCCCACGTTCTCCGGATCACCCACGTGCATCATCACCTCGCTGCCCTTCTGGTTCAGCCGGGCGGACATCTCGTTGGCGGGGCCACCGGCCTCGTCACCGAGCGGATAGCACTTCTCGAACCACTTGCCCTGGGCGCTGTCCCACTCGCAGATCCAGAACTTGAGCTGACGGATCTCCGTGTTGGTGATGCCGGTGAAGTCCGCCTTGTTCTCCGGCGAGATCAGCACCGTGAAGTCAATGGGGTCGAGCTTGCCGCCCTCCCACTGGAGCTGGGTGATGAGGCCCACCGCGCGCACGGCCTTCTTCGCGCCTACGTCCTCCAACGCCACACCGGCGTAGGCGGGATCGCCGACGAACGGGGTGTAGAAGAGGCTGCTGCTCTTGGGGAACGAGCCGTCGTCCTTGCCCATCCCCTTGATGTCCAGCAGGTAGCCCACCGGGATGTTCTTCTGGGGGCGCTGCTGGATGGTCTGCTGCCAGTCACACGAAATGCCAAGCGGTCCATCACCCATGGTTTCGGTCCTCCATTTTGCTGCGGGGTTTGTCAGCCGAGCCGCGCATCCACGCGGAGGTCCACGTTCATGCCTTCGAACTGGATGTGCGGGAGGACGGAGAGGTTGCAGTGGTACCAGCCCACCTTGCCGGGCACTTCCGCCACGGTGAGGTTGTAGGCCTTGAAGGGGTAGTAGCGCAGCGTCAGGTCATCCGGGTTCACCAGCGTGGTGACGTACCGGGAGATCCACCGGTCCAGCTGCTGCTGCATGTACGCCGCGTTGGCCGTGCTGCCGATGTTCTCGCGCATGATGGCCTTCACGTAGTGCGCGATGCGGCTGATGGAGTACGTGTAGGCCAGGTTCGTCACCAGCTGCGAGTTCTCCGAGTCCTTCGTGTCCTCGAAGACCTTGGCCTTCTTGAGGGACTGGACGCTGAAGAAGACGGCCTCCGCGCTCCCCTTCTTGTGGATGAGCGGGATGAAGCCGCCGTTGGCCAGCTCCAGCTCGCGGAAGTCCGGGATGGACATCTCCACGGGCAGCTTCATCTCCTCCTCGCCGCGCAGGTGCGTCAGGTGCACGGGCAGGCCCGCCACCAGGCCGCCGCCCTTGGGGCCGCGGATGTGCTGGCACCAGCCGGAACCCGCGAACGAGCGCACCAGGTTGCGCGCGAACAGCATGGCCGCGTTGCCCCAGAGGTACTCCTCTTCCTTGTCGCCCTTCACCGCCTCCGTGAAGTTCATGCCGGGGGCCGGGTAGGTCTCCGGGTTGTAGGGCGGCCGGACGATGTAGCGCGGCAGCGTGAGGCCCACGTAGGCGGCCTCGTCCGTGTCACGCAGCGCGTTCCAGGCGGAGTACTTGGGCGAGTCCAGCAGGCTGGCCACGTCACGCAGCTGGGACACCTCCTTCATGGTGTCGCAGCCGAAGAAGCGCGGGGACACGGACGCCACGAACGGCGCGTGGCTGGCCGCGGCGATCTTCCCCATCGTCTTGAGCCACAGCATGTCCTGCGGCGTGTTGGCGAACTCGTACATGCCCACCAGCGCGCCGTAGGGGGCGCCGCCGTACTGATCGTACTCAGCGACGTACAGCTTCTTGAAGAACTCCGAACCGGCGACGTCCGCCGCGTTCGTCTCCAGGTCGCTGTAGGCCTCCTCCTTGGAGACATCCAGCAGGCTCAGCTCGACGTTGGCCTTGAAGTTGGTGTTACGCACCAGGTCGTTGAGCGCGGTCCACTGCGCCTCCACCTCCTGGAACTCCGGCGCGTGCAACACGGCATTGAGCTGATCCGACACCAGCGCGTCGATGGTGCCGACCAGCTCCTGCACCGTCTGCTTGTCGAAGCGGCCCTCGTCCGTGTCCATGTTGTGGACCATGGCCGCAAGGCTGGAGACGAAGCGCTCCTCGGGGGTGGCGTCGTCGGGGATGACCAGCAGGTCGGTCTGGGTGGAGGCGTCGCGCGCGGTGGGCACGGAGCCCAGGCGCACGCTGTTGAGGAACAGCGGAAGGTCCAGGGGAACATCGGCCACGGCGGTCGTCGCGGTGGTGGAAGACGCAGGAGCGGTAGGCATGGCAGGAGCTCTCGTTCAGGAAGGTCGTGGGGAGGGGCTTGCGCCCGGCATCACGTCGTCGGCGGCTGCGGGTTCGTCGCGGCCAGCTTCGGCAGGCTCATCGACTTGAACGCGGCCAGCTCCGTCTTCAGCTTCTGGACGGCCTCCGGGTTCTGCGCGAGCTGGCGCACCAGCTGGCGGAACTCCTTGCGGTTGTCCAGGTTGCCCTGCAGCTCCAGCAGCAGCTTGCGCAGCGTGAGCAGCGCGTTGATCTTCGGAACCTGACGCGCCACGTCCACCGGGCTGAAGGACTTCATCGAGTCCAGCTTGAGGCTCACCTGCAGCGGCGCCGGCGCCGACCCATCCACCGGGTCCTTCTTGTCCACGCGGTTGGGCACGCTGAAGTTCAGCGTCATGCCCATGTTCTGGATGACCTGGTTCAGGTTCTTGCCATCCAGGTTGCGGATCTCCCGCTGATCCAGGTCCTTCTTGCGGTCAATGGAGGTGCCCTTGGAGAAGTCCCCCATCACCAGCAGCCGGAACGGAAGCGCCTTGTCCGCCCGGGTTCCGTTCACCTGGGTGCGGTAGGTCAGCGTGATGCGTGATCTGGGAATTTCGTCGGTGATGGCCATGAGTACCCCCAAGAACTGAACCGCCGTTTGTGAAGGAATTGATAAACCATACGAATACAAAAAATCAATACGCCTCCAACGTATAACCCGACACATTGGGCGCATCCGCACCCGGTGAGACAAATTGGACTCAACCCAGGGCATCCCCTGCCCCTCAGTGCGAGAAACCAGGCACGGTGGATCATCCAGGCTGACTTGACGCCACCGGCATCAGGCCGGTAGTTTTTTTGAAACACTGTCACCCAGCCCAAGCAAGTTTTTGCCCCGGGCGGTCCCCGTGACAGGAAACCCGCTCCCGCCGCTCCTGGACATGAACCCAGACACCCTCGCGAGAGTCCTGTGGCAGGAGGGGCAGACCCTGCTGCCCGAACACTTCCGGGCGCAGGAGGAATCCCTCTCCACGGAGGCCCGGCGCTACGCGGGGTTCGCGGGCCTTCCGGTAGTGGGCGTGAGCGCGCTGCGTTTCAACAATGTGTTGCTCGCCAAGGGCTCGGTGGCGCTGGAGGAGTTGACCGCGGTGTTACCGGGAGGCCACCTGGTGGAGGTGCCGGGTAACGCGGATGTAACACCGCTGTCGCTCGAGGAGACGGGCCGCATGCGGGTGACGGTGTATCTGCACCTGCTGGGGGTGCTGGAGCCCCGCGAGGACATGGCGCCCGCGGGCGGAGAAGCCCCCAGCGTGGTGCGCGCGGGACGGCGGCTGTGCCTGTCGCTGGAGCCAGTGGTGGACGACACGGTGAGCAGCCTGTCGCTGGCCGTCTTCACCCGGAACGCGGACGGGCCCTGGCAGCTGTCCGCCACGCACCTGCCGCCGCTCTTGAGCGTGGGCCCCCACCCGTTCCTGGAGCCCCTGTTCGAGCAGCTGGACGGCCTGCTCCAGCAGGCGCAGGGGCAGCTGCGCACATCGCTGCGCGAGGGCCTGGTGCGAGGCGACCGGCTGGCCAGCGCGCGGCGGGCGCTGTGCGAGGTGCGAAGCCTCCAGGTGCTGCGCCAGGACATGCGTCACGGCCTGCAACCGCCGCCCTACCCGCTGGTGCAGGCGCTGCGGCGGCTGTACTTCGAGACGTGCTGCTACCTGGAGGCGGAGCCGGACGACGAGCTGCCCGCGTACGAGCACGAAGCGCCGGGCCCGGGGCTCGCGCGGTGGATGGAGCTGCTCACGCGCGGGTTCCGCCCTCAGGCCAGCCCCCTGTCCTACCGGGTCTTCGACTTCCAGGACGGCCACTTCAAGCTGACCCCGCTGCCCAGGGAGACGCCGGCGCCGGATGACTTCTACCTGCTGGTGCGCCGGCAGGAGCGCGACCGGCCCCGCTCCATGGAGGGCGTGAAGCTGGCCAGTCCCCT
Organism: Corallococcus sp. AB030; assembly: GCF_003668965.1. Classification (NCBI taxonomy): domain Bacteria; kingdom Pseudomonadati; phylum Myxococcota; class Myxococcia; order Myxococcales; family Myxococcaceae; genus Corallococcus; species Corallococcus sp. AB030. Next base: position 5,984 of record NZ_RAWQ01000003.1, on the reverse strand, counting down.
GCGGCTGCCGGCGGTGCGTCGCCAGGCCTTGAAGGGCGTGCCGTACCGGCACGTGGCCTTCCCGTCGTTCCCCCACGCCTTCGACGCGGACATCGACTGGTATCAGCTGACGCCCCAGAGCGAGGAATGGCAGTCCGCGACGCGCGAGGACGGGCTCACCTTCTTCGCCACGCCCGCGCTCGAAGGGGCGCAGGTGCTCCTCTACTGGCGCAGGGCCTGACGGAGGACCGACGGGGGAACGGCGCGCATGCCCAAGCTCATCTGCATCATCGACATGGACAAGGAGAAGGGCCTCACCCTCACCACGGAGGACAAGGACGGGAAGATCCTCCAGACAGTGAAGATGGACGGCGAGGCCATCACCCTGGAGGTGAAGGGTGACAGCGCCACCAGCACCATCGTGCAGAAGCAGGACAGCGTCACGGTGACCGTCAAGTCCTTCGTGCTGAAGGCGGAGACCATCGAGGTGACGTCCACGAAGGCGTCGTCGTGGAAGAGCGACGACACGTTCGCGCTGGAGAGCGCCAAGGCCTTCACGGTCACCACGAAGGACGCGCTGACGCAGAAGGCTGCGAAGGACGCGACCCTCTCCTCGGACGAGGCCGTGACGCTGAAGGCTGCGAAGAAGTTCAGCGTGGAGGGTGACGACGTCCAGGTGGAGGCCAAGACCGGCGCGGTGGCCCTGAAGGCCCCGTCCATCAAGGCGGAGGGCCAGAAGGACGTCGCCATGGAGGGAGCGCAGGTGACGGTGACCGCCAAGGCGAAGCTGGGGCTCAAGGCGGACGGCGTGGCGGAACTCAAGGGCGGCATGGTGAACGTGGGTTGACGGGGGGCGCGGATGAAGCTCGAGCACTGGCAGGTCGTCTTCACGCAGTACCGGCAGGCCCAGTCCGTGCTGGACGGGTGGCTGCCGCAGTCCGCGCCCGGTTCGGCCGCGGCCGTGGGGCTCTTGGGCCGCGAGGGCCTGCGCAGGCTCCACGACGAGCTCCTGGAGGTGATTGAGCGGCTGCGCGCGGGCCTGGGCGCCCACGCCCGCGACGAGGAGGTGCAGGACGCGCTCAAGCCCTTCACGTACCTGGTGGACGAGCGCGTCCTCCTGAGGCTCGCGGACTCGGAGCAGCCGCTGTGGCCGCTGTTGCAGTACCGCCTCTTCGGCGAGGACGGCGGCGGCGAGGCCTTCTACACGCTGGCGGATCAACGGCTGGATCAGCCGGGTTCGCCCGCGCTGCTCTTCGAGATGCTCCACTTCTGCATCACGGCGGGCTTCGGAGGCCGCTACCTGGGACACACCGCGAAGCTGCGCGAGTACCAGGAGCGGCTGTCCGCGCGCATCGTCACGCCCCCGCCACCGCCCGCCTTCGCCGGGGCTGGTGAGTCCTCCGGGCCGCTGCTCTACGCCTTTCCCGCCCGCTACTACGCGGCCAGCGCCGCGAGCGTGCTGGGGCTGCAGGTCCTGCTCTGGTGGGTGACCCGGTGAAGCCACAAGCCGCCGCACCCCAGGCTCCGGCCGCGGCGCCCATCGACGCGGCGCCCGCCCTGCTCCAGGAGGTGCGCAAGACCGTCGCCGCGCGCCTGGGGGTGGGGCGTCATGGCCTGGAGCCGATGCTGGACGAGCTGGGCCAGACGCTGGCCCGCCTGATGCCGGGGCCGGGTGACGCGCGGTTGTCGCCGGAGGAGCAGGAGAAGGCCCGCGCGTCGTTCGCGGGCACGGTGGACACACTGGAGGACGTCCTGGAGGCCCTGCATCGCTCGGGCCGGGCTGGGAACGTCCTGGGCTGGGGAGAGCGCTGAGCCATGGATGTCATCAAGAAACTGATCGCGTTCATCCCACCGAAGTGGAAGCCCTACGCGCTTCTCCTCATGGCGCTGCTGGCCATTGGCATTCCGCTGTTCCTCGTGTGGCGTGCGAAGCGAAAGAGCGCGCCGGCCGGAGGGGCCGCCGCGCCGGAGCCCCTGGCGAAGAACCGGCTGCGCAAGGTGCGCGAGAAGTTCCTGGCCGGGCTGCCCCTGCGCCACCGCGTGGCGGTACGGGACCTGCCAGGTGTGGTGGTGCTGGGGCCGGCGGGCGCGGGCAAGTCGCGGCTCATCGAGCTGGACCTGGACTGGAAGCGGCAGGCGCGGCAGTTCCTGCCCAGCCTCCTCACGGACTCGCTGCTCCAGGTCTACCTGGGCGCGGACGTGGTGGCCCAGGAGCTGTCCGCGCAGCTCGTGGAGGACGAGTCGCCCCAGGCGCGAGAGGCGCTGCGCCGGCTGTGGAAGGACAGCTTCGGCAGCGGCCAGCAGGCGCTGGCGGTGCTGGTGCTGGACGCGCGCTGGCTGCAGGACACGCCCCCGGACGAGGTGCGCCGCGCGGCGCAGCTGCTGCGAGGCAAGCTCAACCTGTTGTCGGAGGTGCGCGGGGGCGAGCTGGAGACGCGCCTGTGCCTCACCCACCTGGATGAGCGGGAGGGCTACGCGGACTTCGCGAAGCTCTTGCGCGCCTACCACGTGCCGCTGCGCTTCCCCCTGCCCCCGTCGGGCCAGGAGGGACAGGTGGGCTCGCTGCTCAAGGCGCAGGAGCACTACCTCGCGCTGGGTCTCACGTCGCTTCCGGTGGAGTCCTTCGAACGGCTGGAGCACTTCTATTCGGAGGGCCACGCCCCTTTCGAGGCGCTGTCGCGCTTCGTGACGGCGCTGATGGAGGGCCAGACGCTGGCGTACGCGCCCCGGCTCGCCACGGTGTCGCTGTCGTCCGCGGACAAGGACACGAGGGACCCTGACGTCCTCTCGGTGTCCGCCGAGGCCAGCACGGCGAAAGCGGTCCACGAGCGCTACCTGCACATCCACCTGCGCCGGGCGGTGCTGCTGGGGCTGGCGTGCGCGCTGCCGCTCCTGGCCGTGTACGGGCACTTCGCGTGGAGGCTGGGCCAGGCGCGCACACGCGTGCAGCGCTTCGAGGAGATGGTCCAGCGCATCCGCGACCAGGGGCAGGAGGTGTCCGGGGCCGCGGTGCAGGAACCGGTGGTCGCCGCGGGCCACTCCCTGGACTCGTTGTGGCGGGCCATGAACACGTGGCCCCTGTTGCGCTACAGCTTCACCGACGCGCGCGAGGACCTGCGCCAGCGCCTGGCGCGGGGCATCCGCGAGGCCCACATCCGGCCCGCCCTGGAGAAGTGCCACCGCCAGCCGGACACGTGCCGTCCGGAGCAGGTCGTCTACCTGCTGGCCGCGTTGCACGGTTCGCGCGAGGAGCCGCTGGGCCAACTGGTGCTGTCCAGCCTGAAGACGCGTCCGAACTGGGGCTTCGTGTCGGAGGACGGCTCGGCGGAGCCTGCCGCGGACGCGGCGGCGTTGGAGGGAGGGCGCTCGTGGGTGACGGCGGTGGGGCTGAACGACTCCCTGGTGGCCGACTACGTCGTCATGAGCAATCCGCCGTGGTCCGCGCCGGACACGCCCGAAGCCAGCTGGGCGCGCTGGCCCTACCCGGAGCCGCTCACGCAGGAGTCCCAGCTGATGCCGTGGCAGGCGCACCTGCGGCGGTTGCAGGACCTGCTGGCGAACCGGGCCGTGGAGCCGCGCGCGCTGGAGCAGCTGGACGCGGAGCTGGAGTCCATGCAGGACGAGCGACGGAGGCTCCAGACGCTGCTGGATGACAGCGCGCGCTTCAGCAGCCTGCCGCGCGCGCTGGAGCTCCTGGCCGCCTCCGAGGCGCGGGTGGACACCAGCCGCTTCCGGGGCATCCCCTCCACCATCAGGACGGTGGCGTGGATCAACGACCACCGCGAAGTGCTGACGAACGTGCTGCGCATGGAGGAAGAGGCCTTCCTGGGCGTGAAGGCGGTGCAGAAGATGAACGTGGCGGAGCTGCTGGTGCGCGACGGCCTGTGGCTGCCGGGCAACGGCCCCTCGGTGCTCCAGGTCCCGGTGCTCCAGAGCACCTTCGAGTTCCGGCCCAAGGACAGCTCGCGGCTCCTGCACCAGGCGCTCTTGCGCTACCACGAGAAGACGGGGCGCATGCCCTTCGGCGTGGTGGAGGGCGAGGAGGCGGTGGCGGCGCGGAGCGGCGCGAGCCTGGCGTCGGACCGGCTGGAGTTCGACACGCGGTTGCGCCCGCTGGTGGATGAGTTCACCACGCGCATCAAGGGTTCGGGGCTGCCGGTGGAGGAGGTGTTGCAGCGCCACGAGCACGTGCGCCGCAAGGTGAACCAGTTCGCGGTCCAGTACCGCAACCGCCTGTTCCAGCGCGTGGGCGGCTACCGCTTCCAGGCGGTGATTCCCGCGCTCCTGGCGGAGGAGCTGTCGCGTCTCACGCAGCCGTCCTCGGACCTGGTGGACATGCTGCGCGACGTCGCCCAGAGCGTGGCGCTGGAGCCGTTGGAGGGGCCCTTCTACGAATCCCTGCGCAACGCGGTGGCGCCCTTCAAGCCCATCGCCACGGTGATGAAGCCGGACGAGACGGGCAACTACACGGCGCTCAACCCCTACCGGGCGCTGGTGGCCCAGATGTCGGACGAGCTGAACGCGGTGCCCCGTCCGGGCATGGTGCCCGCGGAGGCGACAGCGTCGCTCACGGGAGGCCTGGCCACTGGCAGCGCTCAGCCGGCCGGCGGGGCCGCGAAGCTCCAGGAGCTGCTCACGCCGCTGGGGAGGCTGGCCTTCGCGATGATGATGGAGGACGACACGTCCTACCTGCGCAAGGTGGACGCGTGGCTGGACCAGCAGGGGCTCATAGGAGAGCTGCGGCAGCCCTTCCGCCAGCCGTTCCTCGCGGTGCGCGAGCTGGGCCAGCGGGAGCTTGAACGAACCCTGGAGCGGCAGTGGGACGAGGCCTCGGGCCGGTTCCTGCGTCCGCTGCTGAAGCACTATCCGTTCACGCCGGACGCGTCGCAGGAGGTGGCGCAGGAAGACCTGGAGGTGCTGCGCCGGCTCGACGGAGCCTTCTGGGACTTCGTGACGCGGGTGCTGACACCGGTGTGCGAGGAGCGAGGCTCGGAGTGGGTACCGCGAAGCGCGCTCCAGTCGCGGCTGGCGTTCCCGCAGGGGATGTTGCCCTCCTTGGGGAAGCTGTCGCGGCTGGCCCGCGTGCTGTGGGACGCGGAGGGCAGGCCCCGGCCGCTCATGTTGCAGGTGATGCCGCTGCCGCTGCCGAAGGCGCCCGTACCGGGCAGCTTCGTGACGCTGGGTTCGCTCAAGTGCGGCAAGACGACGTTCCTCGCGTACAACCAGAGTCCGTCGTGGCAGGAGTTCCCGCTGGCGTGGTGGGACCAGCAGACGGCGTCGCTGATGCTGGAGTTGCGTGCGCCCACGGAGCAGTCGGTGCAGTACGCGTCGCTGGAGAAGTCGCGTTCGGCGTGGAGCTGCTTCCGGCTGCTGGAGTCATCCCAGGCCACGGAAGACCCGCAGCACCGCAAGTGGTCGTTGAGAGCGCGAGCAGCCACGCCCCCGGACGGGGTGATGGAGCTGCGCGTCGGGCTCAAGGGTGAGCCCTGGATCCCGTTCCGCGAGGTGCCGCGATGAAACCGTGGGCAGGCTGCATCCCCCTGGCGCTGTGTTTCCTGGCCGCGTGTCAGCCGAGCACGCTGCACCTGAGCGTGAAGGCCCCGTCAGGGACGAACCAGGGCCGGCCGATGTACATGCTGGTGCGCAAGGTGGATCCGAAGCAGTTCGCCGTGGAGTCCTACGGCGAGGTGTCCGCGCGCATCTTCCAGCCGGACGCGGACGTGCTGCTGTCGGAGGTCATCTACCCGGGCAGGTTGCAGCGCATGAAGGTGCCTCTGCCGGACAACACGCCGGTGGCGGTGTCGTTCCTCTTCACCGCGCCGGACGGCACCTGGCAGCAGTTCGTGAACGCGCCCGCGCCCGGCTCGCTGGAAATCGAGCTGCTCGAAGGCCGCATCCGCACGGGCACCCAGCCCGCGGCCCCCAAGGAAGGCGACGACGCGGCGAAGCCGCCCGAACCGCCCCCCGCCCCCCAGCCCCCCCCCCCCTCCCCGTCTCTTATACCA
>NZ_RAWQ01000039.1:0-54911 GCF_003668965.1 Corallococcus sp. AB030 | reverse complement strand
GGAGTGCTCTTCTTCATGCCAGGAGAATGTTCCTCGTCCCCCCGTTTCGACGGGCCTGCCTGCTCGGCTGCACCTATGTCTTTGATTCTGCTCTGCTTTTCTCCATCGCGTTAAACGGACGCGGATGGGCCCAGGTGAGCGGCCATCCCAACATCGTGCGCATGTATGCCCACGGCCGATGGAACGACGCGACCCGGGGCTGGCTCTACGTCGTCGAGGACTACGTGGAGGGCTACACGCTGGGCGAGTGGATGGAGAAGACGCACCCCACGGCGCACGAGGTGGTGGCCCTCTTCGTCAAGCTCGCCTCCGCCCTGGCCCACGTGCACGCGCGGGGTGTGTTCCACCGTGACTTGAAGTTGAGCAACATCCTCGTGCGTGCCTCCGACGGTGAGCCCTTCCTGTTGGACTTCGGGGTGGGCAGCTACGCGCGGGCGCCCGAATTGACGGACTCCCCCCTGCCGCCCGGCACCCGGCGCTACCGCTCCCCCGAGGCCACGAAGTTCCTGCGCGAGCATGGCGAGGAGTCCGAGGCGCGCTACACTTTCAAGGCCACGGATGATGTCTACGCGCTGGGCATCTGCCTCTATGACCTGCTGACGATTGCGCGCCCCTGGAGTGAATCTCCGGCCATGTTCCTGGGGGGCAGGCTGGAGTTGCCCGCGCCGCATTCGCTCAACCCTCGGGTGCCAGCGGCCCTGGGCGCGGCCGTCCTCCATTTCGTTGCCCGCGATCCGGAGAAGCGTGCCCCCACGGCGGAGGTGATGCGGCGCGAGCTGACGGCATTACTGCCTGAGGTGGGAATCGCTTGGAGGGAGCCCTTCCACGTTCCCAAGCCCCACGTCCAACTCGCCCCCGAGGCGCCACCCCTCATGCCCTCACAAGAGGTGCCTGCCCCGGCCGCCCGGCAGGGACTGGTGACCGCGCGAGGGGCCTTCATGGTGGCGCTTGCCGTGCTCCTGGGCGGCCTCGTGCTCTGGCGCTTCACGACACCCTCGGAATCTCTTCCCACTGCACAGCGGACGCCGTTAGCGCCCTCCTCCGCATGGCAGGTGAATCCAGAGCCGAAGCAACCTGCTCCCCCTCCAGCGCCCGCCACGATGCCCCCTGAAGTAGCCTCTCCCGTGTCCGCACCCGAGCAGAAGGAAAGTCCTCCCGTGAAGCGCGCTCCCTCGCCCATGTCTCCGCCGCCCGCTCCCGCTATCAGGAAGCCAAAGCCCCTGGCCGTCTCCCCGGGCTGGCCTCCGGCGGAATGGGGTGGCTTCCTCAAGAAGTGCGCGGGTCTGACCGCCGCCGCTGCCCTCCAGATGGGCTGCCCGGGAGCCCAGGTGCGGCCCGAGGCCGCGGACTGCCCCGAGGCCGCACGCAAGGCAATGTTCACCAAGAAGGCGGACGGCGGGTTGGGGTTGCGGAAGAATGCCTATGTCGCCTTCTACGCGGACGCGCGTCAGAGGCGCGCGGGTCATGATGGGATCTTCCGCGAGGGGCCCGTGACGGGGGAGGTGTACACCGACGAGCAGCGCGCATTGCCCAAGGGCACGCTGCTTTACGGCTACCTGTGGACGGGGAACAAGGACCTGCTGCTGGGACGCTACACCGAGGCCCGGCTTCCGAATGGCCAGAGGGTGCCGGTCTGCATTGAGATGGGAAACGAGGACGAACTCGGATGGACCACGAGAGCCGAGGAGTCCAAGCCGGGCGAGATCGTGACTCGCAGTAACCTGTCTGGCATCGCGGTTGAACGTTGGCGTTGAGGCTCCTGCCCGACGTAACGCTCATTTACAATTCAGCCCCTGTCCTTCTCACCCGGAGTGAGAGGGATTTCGGGGGAGTTGAACCCGCCGCGTCGTTCCCGAGGATCGATGCGGGCACTACCTTGCAAGTTCCTTCGCGCGAATTCCTCTCGCGTAGGCGCAAGGGGTATCCGCATGGCCCATCCGTCTGATCCGCCGCTCTCCAGCGGCGTCGTGCTCTTTACGCAGGGGGACACCTCCTACGAATTCTTCCGGGACCTGGGAGTGGGGCGGCTGGGAGAGCGCGTCCTGCTCGCCTTCGTCCGGACGCCCCAAGGGCTGGGCGACTGCGTGGTGCTCAAGTGCATCCCTCTGCCACAAGGCGAAGAACTGTCCGAAGGCTTTCAGCACACGCGGACGCGGCTGGAGGAAGAGGTGCGGCTCGCGCGCTACCTCCAGCACCCGCGCATCGCGCGCGTTCATGGACTTGTCGAGATGACGCATGGGCTGTGCGTGGTGATGGAGAACCTGGAGGGCTTGTCCCTCAACACGCTGCTGTCGGTGGCCCAGGCGCGCGGACGCTACTTCTCTGAGTCCTTCGTCCTCTACGTGGGCGCGGAGGTCGCGGCGGCGCTGGAATACGCGCACACGCGCACGGATGAAGCGGGCACGCCGCTAGGCATCGTCAACCGTGACGTCAACCCGGGCCGCATCCGCCTGGGGCCGCGCGGTGAGGTGCGGATGACGGACTTCGGCGTGGCCCTCTCCCGGTTGACGGGCCGCGTGGCAACATCCTTCCCCCGACCCCAAGGCGAAGTCCTCTATGCCGCGCCTGAGGCGTTGCTGGGCGACGCGGTGGATGCGCGGGCCGACCTCTTCTCCCTGGGGCTGACCCTGCTGGAGTTCGCCACGGGGCGGCACCTCTACGACCCGGGCCACCTGCTCGCGGAAGGGGTGGAGGCACGGCTGTCGCGGGAGGAACGAGAGAAGGTGCTGGCAGCGTCGGTGGCCTCGCTGGGGCTCAATCTGCCGCCCTTCGCGGAGGACATCATCCGGTGTGCCATGTCTTATCGCTCTGAAGACGTGGAGCGCGCGGCGGAGGGATTGTCCGTGCCCCTGCGCGACATCCTCCACACGCTGCTGCGGCCTGAGCCTTCGGCGCGCTTCGCCACGGCGTCGGAGCTGGCGGGTCTCCTCCGCGCGCGTCTGGCTCAGTTGCCGCCCTACTCGGGGGAAGACGCGGTGAAGGAGGTTCAGCAAGCCCTCATGGAAGCGGAGAATCTGCTCTGGGACATCGCTGTGCCGGATGATGAGGGTGGGATCTCTATGCCCCTGCCTACCACCCCCCACCCTGAGGAGATTTCGACCGCACCCGCGAGTCGTAGGGTCTCAAGGGAGTGGGCCACGACGCGCCACCCGGACGAAGTGACGACTGTGCCCGGGGAACGACTGCATCGCGATAGATGATGGCAGACAACAAACAAAGAGCCTGAGTGGCGGCTCTCTCCAAGGTCAGTCCTGTCATTCGCGTAATCCGCGAGGACTTTCTGTGAGAAGAATTACACGCGCACCTCGCTTCCCAGCAGAAAAGCATGTCAGCCGCTGGTCGAATTCACTTCCCCAGGTGGATGGCATGACGGCAAAGTATGGCGATGGACAAAATCGAACCGCCTCGCGTAGTTACACCATCGGAACATTTTGAGTTCTCTAATCCATTTTTGATGGATCTCTTGCGTAGCTATGGCTGCCTCATTGCCATGGGCGATGATGGTTTTGTGCAAGCAAAGGGGACGGCATTTTTTGTAGAAATCGATGGACAGAAGGTGCTGGTGACTGCTCGCCACGTCGCTTTAGCCGAGGGGTTGCAGGACAGAGAATGGCTGCTGATGGTTGCTCCTCGAAATGTTGAACATGGGGTTGTTACCGATGCCGAGGTGTTTCGATTTCGAGGCCTACAGGTTGTGTGGGAGTCAGTGTTGCTTGATGTTGCGGTCTTGCTCCCCCCAGATGGATTGATTGACGCTGAGGGGTATATCTTTCTACCGGGGGAGCGAGACGCGCGAACGACCACGGAATGGGTTCGCAAAATTTGGCGTGAACGGACAAGCGAGACGACTGCTCTGCCAATTTTTGTGCTCGGCTTTCCGAACTTTGGGCATCTCGTTGATCGCGCAAGAGGAACTGAGCAGCCAAGTGCGTTGCCGATGATTGCTTATCTTCGTCAGCTTGATGATAGCCCATGGTCAGGGATGGGACGGTTTGCACCTCAGATGTCAATGGAGATCGAAGCTTCCAATGCGCGTGAATACTCTGGAGATCTCAAGAATTTGGCTGAGAAGTTTGTGGAGAATATGGGCGCAAAGGACAAGGAGCCGTTTGGCGGATACAGTGGCGGCCCCGTTGTCTATGTCGCAGCCAACGGTGTGCGTGTAATCGGAACTGTCCGAGAGGGCAGAAGCTACCAGGGCGCTGCTGGCCCAGAATTCGTTCAAGTGTTTGCTTCTGTGTGGGACGACGTCGTCACGGCGCTTCGAGCTTCTTCTGCTTGGAATGCGTTCCTGGCTAGTCGTGATGGCTAATGAGGCTCAGAGCTGCTTCATTGCAAAGGGGGGCGCCACGCGAATCCGACAGAAGGCTTTTCATGGCGCCTCGCTTCGCTCTGTCAGTGTGATTCGGGCCAAGTTACCCCGCCCAGCGGCGCTTTGCCCTGAGTGCCGTCCAGCGCCAGCCACTGCCAATCAACTTTCGCCAAGCCGTCATAAGAGAGCAGCCCTGGTGCCGAAACTCGCGGAAGGTGCCTGAGGCCAACAGCGCTCGGAAACGCTGGTAGTCCGAGCAGGAATGGCGCAGGCCCATGACCTTCAACAGCCCCCACTACGTCCCCGTGCGCAGCGCTTGATGAGGTCCATCCAGGGCCTGTTGGGCATGTACTCGTAGGCTATGGCGGCCCAACGGGTGCTTGGGGCGGGCCGGTGGCAGAGGCTCAATCCGTCACCACGGCTAACCCGGCACCCGCCAGCCATCGTCCTGCTTCACTACCTCATGGTCGCTTCCTCCTGCTACTTACCCGGCAGGTGGCCGACCCTCTTCCCTCTCGAGGCAGGCTCTATTCGGGCCGATTGCTATTCAACGAAAGAGCTTTCCGCTAAGCTTTAACATGCTCGGCTGGCTCGTGACCAAGGTTGCTTGCACCAGATAGGAAAACAACGCTTCTCTGGCTCGGTCCTCGGTGCATGCATTTTTCGCTGCAATGTCGGATGCGATTGTGTCAATGGCGGACTTACAAGTCTCCCGCTGGAGTCTGCCGGTCTGTCCTACGTGCGCATTCACTGATGCCTGCGAGATTCTGAGGTTGGTTATGCCGGTGTGAGTCTGGATTCCTTGTGTGTGTGTCGCAATGTCGCCGCGAAGCAGTTCGCAAAGGCCCACTTCTGGTGTCCAGGGCAGGAACACAACGTTGTTCTTTTGATTGTGATACAGGCTCTGTGGGACAGTAAGCTCTGGCGCAGGAACCCCAGGCTGTGTCGTTGGGGGCATGCAATCAGGCTCTGCATCAGCGTCGAGAACAGCCATGCGCCGAGTCATATTCGGAATGAAAGCTTTGCTTCGTTCGAGGAACCTCAATACTTCCTTGTATCCGCCAATCACCGCGACCTGAACAGTTGGAAGGCTTCCGGTACCACTCGATTGCTGGCGCTTGATGTGTTGCCGCCACATCTCGTCCAAACAGTGCTTCGCTGCCACGTCCTCGACGAAGAGCAACTTGTCAGGCGCGCTTTCTTCGTCGAGAGACAGATGCTGGAGTGCATAAGTGGGGTAAACATGTCGATGGATTGTGACGTTGCCCCCATCGTTCTCCAGATAGATGATGTTTGAGCGTTTTACACTCTTGATCAGACTGGATGAGTGGGTCGAGACTAGTGCAGTGCAACTGGCCGCGTTTGCGAGTTTTTCGATCTCTCTGAAGAGTCGAATCTGGGCGGCCGGATGCAGGGCCATCTCGAACTCGTCAATGATGTAGAGGCCCCCATTTTTCATGCCCAGGAGCTTCTGGCCGAGACGCATCACGCAAAGCTCACCGAGACTGAAAGTTTTCTCGGAGTAATATGATTTCTTCTTGTCTGTCGGAGCTGATTTGTCGATCAGGTGGGCAATGAGATTGCGTCCACGCAGTCGGATGCGATACAGATTGTTGAATCTTGTAGTGTCGAATACTGAATTCATGAAATTCCGCAGCATCTGGTCTGCGTGCTGCTTCTTGATGCCTTTTAGTTCATTCTGTGTGGGCTCGACACGCGACGAGTCGGCCTTGAGAAATAGCACCTCTGAGAATGCCTTGCCTATGATGGTGCTGTTTGATCTTGGCGTTGCCGACCATCGTGTGTAATTGTATTGATAGGTGACTGAATTTCCATTGACGTCGTATTGGATTGTCGTTTCGTCGATACCATCTATGCCGGTAGTGTTCTTGCCGCCTGGAAGCCCAGTTTGGAAGGCGTTGGAAGCACCCATGCGGTGCAAAACCGTCAGCAACGAAGTCTTGCCGCATCCGTTGGCTCCAGTGATGACGAATGCGCCACTCATTGGTACATCGAATTCCAGGGTCTTGATCGCCTTCAGGTTTTTGATCGTCACCTTTACTGCCATTTTTGGCCCTGCCTCTCTGTCGAAGTAGTTGCGCCGCGATATCGGATTCTGACTCTACCGAAAGAGCCGCGAAAAGCATCCTGATTGAGTCGCAGGGGCATATAAATTAGAAATCGAGAGAAGCAACTGGCGCCACATTGGCCAAGGCAGCTAGGCAGGCGAGGGGCAGAGTCGGATTGACGCCGGCGGATGTAGCCGAGGAAGCGGGAGTTTGCCGCCAATAGTCTGAAGCTCTGATTCTCTCCGCCCTCCATGCCTTCAGGGGGGGGGGCATTCGCCGCTCGGTTTGGCTGACGTGTCAGACCCAGCGGGTATGTCCGGGTTCTGCACACCGCACCGGAGTGCAGTCAGGAGGCGCGAGTGATGGGCAACGGTTGGTGGGCAGTGCTGTAGCGCAGGATGGTTCGTTGGCTCTCGACCGTTCCGGATGAGGTCGTGAGCTGGGAGAAAGAGCTAATCGAGTTTGCCTGAAGGAGCGATGGTTTCACGGAGAGAACAGGAGGGTTGTCAATGACGGCGTCTAGCAATGAGAGGGGTCGAGGGCGGTTTCGTGCGATTGTTGAGCAGACCATTCAGCTCGCTCGCGCGATGGACGAGGAGTACGAGCGGTTGTATCCGTCCACCGGTGGTCTTTTGACCGCGTCTGATCTTGTGAGGCGTGAAGTGGACGCGCTGACAGGAGTGCGTCCGCGCCCTGCGGAGCAGGCTTTCAATCAACACCTTCAGGTGCTTGATGCTGCTGACTTGGTCGCGCTGGTTACGCTTCATTATGTTGGGCGCGATTTTCAAGAGACAGATAAGCCCGAGAAGGTATTGCAGCGGCAGCGTATTGGTATGAAGTCCTCCCGCGCGGCCGAAGATGCACGCGAGAAACTCTCCGAACGCAGCCGTTTGGATGGGCTATTGGTCCAGGGGCTCAGGAAGGCCAGGAGTATTGGGCTCGATATTGAGGCGCTTCCGCTCACTAAGTAGCTTGTAGCAGGGTGTTCGTGCATGCCCGGCACCTTGAGTTGGCATGTGCCCCCAGTGTGCCCCTCCAGCGTGGATTGAAGGGGCACACCAGGGAACTCCCCGGAACAGCACGGGATGGCGTCCCGAGCGAAACCAGGGCGACAGATGGGTAACCGCGCGTCCTGCGTGAGGTTTCCTGTCGTCCTGGCGAAGGTGACGCTCATCTTCGCGATTCAGTAGCTCCTGCTGCGCTCCTCTGTCGCGGCCATGCCAGAGCGGCGTGATTCTGTGAAGTGGGCGCGTCGAGCTGTTGGACGGCGCGCTCCTTCGTTTCCGGGGAGAGATGGGCGTACCCCATCGTCAGTTCGATGGTGGCGTGGCGCATCAGTTCCTGGTTGAGCTTGCGCGGGACACCGCGCATGGCGAGGTGGCTGTCGTAGGTGTGGCGGAGGTCATGCCAGCCGAGGCTGCCCTGTGCGTGAGTGATGGTCGCCTGCGGCAGGCAGCGCTCCAGCGGTCGCCGCATCAGCCCATCGGTCAGGGGCTGCCCGTCCTCATGCCAGACAACCGCACGGAGCCGCACCCGCTGCGCAGCGCGGACGAGACGACGACAGAGCCGGGACCGGGCGCCTTGCGCCTGCCACGGCGGTAACAGTCGCTGGCTCGACGCGGCCGCCCCTCTTTTCCCTTCACCCTTGGGTAGTTGCGCGGGGCCTACGGGTGCCGGGCTGAATGTCAGACGTGTGTCCTTTGCTCTCCCCGGAGGTGTCACTTCCAGGGGGCGTGGATGCGAATGACGCGAAGTGGGGCTGTCTGGCTGTGGCTGCTGTTGCCGGTGGCCGCATGGGCCGAGGACGTCCCGGAGGTGCCGCCCGTGGAAGAGGCCTGGCGCAACCTGCTGCGCGTGGAGGCGACGACGCTGGCCTTCCTGCCGCGCACGGGCGCCGGCACGGACGAGGGCTTCCTCCAGGTGGAGCCGACCCTCATTCTCGACGGAGGCGCGGAATTCGGCCTCAACCTGGGCACGCCCGTGCGGTTGCGCCTCTGGGGTGGTGGAGGGGACGCGGGCTTCGTGCGACGCGAGGACTGGGACAGCCTCTCGGACTTCGGGCAGGTGGTGCGCGGCCTCAAGCTGGGCTCGAACGACGCGCCCGTGGGCGTCTGGTTCGGCGCGCTGGAGTCCTACAGCCTGCTGTCCGCGCACCTCGTGCGGCGCTACTCCAACCGAAGCAATCCCGACTACCACCCAGCAGGCGGCTTCCTCACGGGCACGATGGGGCCCCTCTATACGCAGGCGTTCGCCTCGGACGTACTGGGCGCGCGCCTCATGGGGGCGGAAGTCGCGCTGGACTTGGAGCACGTCCTCTTCGGCCAGCCTCGCGCGCAGGGCCGCTACACGCTGGCCTTCTCTGCTGTGCATGACTGGGGGCGGGCCGGAGGACACGCGCCTCCGGTGACGCTGGCGCATCTGGACGGAACCGCCGTGGTGGTGGTGCGGCCGGGCTTCGAGGCCCACCTGCTTGCCGGTTGGGGAGGACGGCCCGGTGCGGGCGGCGCATGGGGTGCGGTGGTGGGCGCGGGCGTGGATGCGGTGACGCCCACGCTGGACATGCGGCTGCGGCTGGAGGTCCGCGGGCAGCATGGCGGCTTCCGACAGGGATACTTCGGCCCGGACTACGAGTTGGCGCGCTTCAAAGCGGCGGGGCCGGAGGGAGTGTCACTGGCGGAGGCCCACTTCCCGGACGGGACTTCCGCCTATGGCGAGGCGGAGGTGGGTTGGGACGCGGTCCGCTACGGCGGCCTCTCCAAGCACCTGAAGCTATCGCTGGGCGCGGAAGCCTTCTCGTGGGGCCGCTTCGACGTGGACGGGCGCGTGGCGGTGCAGCTCTTCGCGCGCAGCCTCGAAGTGGCGTTGAAGGGGCTCGGAGTGGGCATGGGACAGGCGGGGGCGCGCTACCTGGGGGCCGCCGAAGCCCGCTGGCGATTGCTGGGCGGGAAGCTCTACGCGATGGGGACGGGCGGCACACTCCTGTTCCCCACGCCAGAAGGGACGCTGCGGCTGGGGGCGTTCGCCTCGGTGGGCCTGGGGGTGGACAATGCGCGCTGATGCCCTGGTGCTGGCCCTGGTGCTGATGGCCACGGGATGCGCCTCCGTGTCGCAAGCGCCTGGACGTGGCCGAATCTTGAGCTACGCACCGCGCGAAGCCCCGTCGCCCACCTGGGGGCAACCCCCGAGCGATGAGTTCCCGCGCGCCCAGAACTTCCTCCCGCGCGCTCTTGCTGGGCCCGAGCAACGGCTCCTGCGCCGCCAGCAGCCGCGTGACGACGTGACCGCCGTGGGAGACAGCGCTGTCGGGGGCGGGGGCCAGAGAAATGCATTGACGCGGCAGGCGGTCCTCGACGCGACGAAAGACGTGAAGGGCTCCTTGCGTAGCGTCGAGGCCGCGTTCACCAGGTTGGCGGCCCGCCCTCCAGACCTCTGGGGCTTCAGCCTCACCGGTGTCTTCACGCGCTACCTCGACCAAGGCTCCAAGCAGGTGACGTGGCTTCATGGCGCACTTGCGAGCGCCACCGTGTTGACGGAAGCGGCCTCGGAAGTCGGCGACACGGACATGGAGTTGGGCCTACTTCGCATGACGGGGCCGAAACTCCAGGCAGCTCAGTTCGGGACGCTCCTGCTGGCCACCTGGGTGGACTTCCTGCACCTCGCGGACGCCGTGCTCCGTCACTGCCCCATGTGCAGCGCCGAGAAACTCTTCGTGGACCTTCATCGCGTGCAGGGGTTGATGGAGCCCACGCTGACGGACCTCGCCTCACTGGACCCGGAGCGGGTGGAGGCAGCGACCACCGCGATGCCCGAGTTGATGGGGAAGCTGACGCGTGAATTCGACACGCTCCAACGGGAGACCCGCGAGACCCTGAAGCTTGGCGGGCAGGTCATCGCGGCGATGCAGGCGGTGGAGATGGTCACGATGATCTCCACGATGAAGATGGCCCTGCCACGCGTGCCGCCCTCGGCCCCTGCGGCGCTCGGCGTGGGGCTGGCGATGAGTTCAGGTGGCGTCATGGTGGGCTCGCGGCTGGTGGTCTCCGCCGAGTGGGTGGAGATGATGCGAAGGCTCGTGCAGGCGGGCGTCATCTCCGTGCCTGCCGTCGGCGCGGCCGTCCTCATTCAGGGCGGACAGGTCACGATGGCCCAGGCGCATCAGGACTTGCCCAAGGGTGTGCGCGACGCGCTGGGGGATAGCCCGGAGGTGCGCGGCATGCGGGTGACGGGCAGGTCGGGGGCGGGAATGTCGGACGCCCCGAAGCACCATGTGCTGCCGCAAGAGCACCGCGAGTGGTTCGAGCAACGCGGCTTCAGGGGTGACATGGACATCGACCAGTTCTGCGTCCGGTTGGAGCAGGCCCACCATGAGGCGATTCACGGCGGGGGGAACTGGAAGCTGGGGCGCACTTGGCCCGGTGAGTGGAATCGGCTGATCATGGAGGTGCTGCGCGACGCCGAGGCCGAAGCTGGACGCAGGTTGACGCGGAATACAGTCCTGAGGATCGTCGGAGAGAACATGAAGATTTACGACATCCCGATGAGTTTCACTAAGGGGAGAAGCCGATGACCGACGGACGTTCATGGCAGGGGAACTGGAAGGCCCGCCTGTATGAGCGCGTCCGCGAACGCGGCTTCGACTCACTCACTGACTTTGCCGAGGCCCACCCTACAGCTTCGCTGGTGGCGCTGGCCGAGGAGCTTGGTCGAGAGGACATTGCCGGTGTGCAGGTCTTCAGCGGACTGGTGGCCGAGGCGGAGCGCAGCCATCAGGTCACACGCCTCGTTCGCGGGCAGTTCGTGCGAGAACTGTGCGCATATCTCCCAAACGGCTGGCCGGCCGTGCTGGATGACGACGCGCGGATGGAGGTTGCCCTCGTGTTCAGCCAGTGGTCGGCATACACCCCAGAAACCCATAAGGGGAGGGTTCGACTGGCTAGGGAGGCACTTCGCGGCAATCCCCCCCCCGCTGGATGGCGCCCACTCAGCCCTGACGACGAACTGCTCCGGACGCTCCTTCCCGACGAGGAAGCCTGAACGCAGATGGTGGTCCCGAGAGCTGGCGAGGCGAGACGCCACGTTGCCACGTCGTCACGCAGGACTTCACGAAGGGGAGCAGCCAATGACGGACGGGCGTTCGTGGCTGGGGAACTGGAAGGCACGCCTGTATGAACGGGTCCGCGAGCGAGGGTTTGACTCGTTGACGGCCTTCGCCGAGTCCCGTCCTGCGATTCCTCTGGATCAGCTAGCCGAGGAGCCTGGCAAAGACGACATCGCAGGGGTGCAGGTGATGAATGGTCTGCTTTTCGAGGGGGAGCGCCGCAGGCAGCCCACCCGCGTTGTTCGCGATTTGCTCGTGCGTGAATTGGCCGGCGGTCTTCCCAAGGGTTGGCCCGCAGAGCTTGACGATGCGAACCGCTTCCAGGTCGCCAAAGCACTGAGCCCGTGGTCCGGTTCCACGCCAGAAGCGTATGACGAACTTCTCCTGACGCTCCTTCCCGACGAGGACGTCTGACCCGGCGGGCTGTTGAAGGAGCCCCCAACAGCAAAGGCCAAGAGCCCTCCCGAAACCTATTACGCAGGGCGTACTGGGGGGCTCGCAAGGAGTCATTTCACGAGGAAGTCGGCCAGCGAGGACACGTCTGACGCACAGTGGCCGCCATAGAGCGGGTGCCATTCGGTCCTGATGCCTCGCTGACGGGCAAGGTTGGCGAGGCGCTCGGTGCCTTCGTAGTTGCCGTAGGCATCGTAGAGGCCGCAGGAGAGATAGAGCTCCGGATGGTCCGGTCCCGCCTGCGCGACCAGGTGCAGGGGCGAGACGCGGCGCCATTCGGCTTCGTCGGCCACGTACTGGCGCGCCATCCGCCAGACTCCGAACACGATCTTGGGATCGGCGCCGGTGCGCTCCATCGAGGCCTGGATCGTGTCAAAGGAGGAGAACGGGGTGTCGGTGTAGACGCCCGGACAGAGCGCCGCGACCTTGGCGAACTGCGCCGGATGGGAAAGGCCCGCGACCAGGACGTTGAGCCCACCCATCGACTCCCCCAGCAGCATCCGCCGCCGGGGGCGTCCCACCTTCGCCTCAATCGCAGGCAGACGGGCCATGAAATCATCGAGCAGTCCGCTGTCCTCCTGCTGGCCCTTCGGAGTCAGGAGCCAGGTCGAGCCGTAGGAGACGGTCACGACCGTGGGCGGTAGGGCTCCGGTGGCCTGCCATTGCGCCTGCAGCATGCCGGTGAAGTAGGTGTCGTCGTTCCAGACCGTCTCGTCGAGACTGCGCCCGTGGTGGTGATAGACGATGTCGCCGTTGGTGCCCCCGGCGGCCTTGTTGATGCAGTAACGCAGGGGCCCTTGCGCATCGCACTGCTGACTCGCGGGCGTGAAAGAGGCCCTCTGGTCGCCGCGGCTGCGTGTGATTCGCGTCCACGTGAACCAGAGCACGAGGGCAAGCAATACAACAGGCAGCAGGTATCGAACCCGCCGTCCAGGGCGAGGCATTGTCATGACTGGGCGAGTGCGATTCTTGAAGGGATGTCGCGCGAAGTCAGCGGCCTTGGCAGGGTCGAAAGGCTCAGGACGTAGCCGAGGATCGCGCTGCCTCCGTAGCCCACGACCGGGGTCGGATGATTGCCAAACGCGGCGGCAACGGTCGCCGCGAGCCACGCAGCCCCGAAGGCGAGGTAGGTCGCGCGGCTGTCCCCGTCACAGGACCCACCGAACAGCACAGGGACGAGCAGCATGACCGAGCCGGCCACGACGGCCAGCCCGGCAAGGGCATGGACCTGGAAGGACGAAAAGAGGACCTGGTCGACGAAGGGTGCGGCGGGAAGCGCGTCGGGGCGTAGCAGCGTCACCACCAACGCCAGGAGGCTGGCCGTGAACGCCAGAGACGTCGGCCGGTCCGCGCGCGTCACCGCGACGGTCGCCAGCGTCGCTGTCATCACGGCCGCCATCGCACGGTCGGGCTGGAGCGCCATTGCCACAGCGGCAACGATGATCCCCGTCGTCGCAAGCGGGGTGCGCGTCCGGGAGAATCCGGCAAGCATGAGCGGCAGAAGGACCAGGCTCGGTTGCACGCTCACTCCGCCGAGCTTGACCCAGCGAGCTGCCCCCTCGACGCGGAGGCCGGCGAATGCGGTGGCGAGCAGCAGGACCGAGAGGCCGAGAATCAGGGCTCCGGACCATCGCCCGCCCGCCCCCGGGATGCGGCTGACGAGGGCCAGGAAGACAAGACCGAGGACGAGCGCGCCAGCGTTGATGCCGAGGTAGCCGACGGGCGCGCCGGCAAGCGTCATGTAGACGAGCCCCATGGCGACCGAGCCCGCCGCGCAGAGCGCACCGACGGCACGCGGGCTGTGCAGCGCGCCGAAGGGCTGCATCAGGAGCAAGCCGATGGCACGCGGCGCCAGGCCGCGGAAGCTCGCAAGCGCGAACGACAGGGCCTGGGTGTCCTCGGGGATTTCCGCGACCTCGTAGCGGATGGCCAGCCCCCAGTCGCGCATCGACGGTGGAAGGAGGGACTGCAGGGCGCGGCACAGCAGGTCCGCCGCAAGTCGTTGGACTCGGACGCTCATGTCGTTGCCCCGCGAAGGACGGAGCGAGCAGCCACCTTGCGGTCTGGCGGATTGTCGCGCGCGAGCTGGACCCCGGTCTGGGTCAGGCGATAGGCGTGCCTTGGCGGCCGCCCACCCTCCGCCGGCTGCTGCCACTCGGCTTCGAGATAGCCCTGGGCTTCGAGGCGGATCAGCAGCGGATAGAGCGTGCCCGACTTCACGTCCGCGATGCGGCACAGCTCATACCCGTGCGACCAGCCCGCCCCGGCCTCCAGCAGTGCGGCAAGAACGGAGCGGGCGTGATTCGACAACGCGCGAGTTCGCGGCATGCCTTGTAAGTCTACCTATGTAGATTTAATGTCAAGGCCGACTGCGGCTGCTTCCTTCACGTCAGCGGACGCTCAAGTTCACGATGGCGTTGGTGCCCATGACGGCGCCAAAGGTGTCGGCGATGGTCACCAGCGCGGACTTGTGCAGCACATCATGCGCAATGGTGCCGCCGCCGGGCGCCTCGATGTCCCGGGTGGCCGAGGCGTCGTCCGCCACGATGACGTTGTAGCCGAGGGGAACCGCGTCCCGCGCCGCGCCGGACACGCAGGCGTGGGTCATCAGGCCGGAGATGATCAGCGTCTTGATTCTGGAGATCTGCAGCTCGTGATGGAGCTCCGTGCCCTGGAACACGCTGATCTGGTTCTTCTTGACGACCTTGTGGTGGGCGGCCGGCTGGAGGTCCTTGTGGCAGAAGGCCGTCGGGCTGTCGTGGGCGAAGAGGGGAGCGCCGGACGGGCTCACGTGCCACACGTGGAAGACCGGCAGCTTGTGCCGATCCGCGAAGGCGATGAGTCGCCTGGCGTTATTCAGGGCGCGCGTCCCATCCGGAATGGGCAGTTTTCCGCTGAAGTATTCTTCCTGGAAGTCAATCACCAGCAAGGCGGTGCTGAAGGGGTCAAGCGAGTCCGGGGCGGATGCGCCGAGGATGGTGCGGATCGTGGGGTGCGACACTCTGTTCTCCGGGTCGGGGATGGACGGCCGCGCGAGTCTACTCACTGGACGCTCAGGATTTCCTGAGTTCCTTGTTGTTACTCCGGGGCCTGGGCCAGCAGCGCGGCGTCCCGGAGCAGGGCTTCCAATCCGCCCTCTCCCTCGGTGACCCGGTAGTAGCCGCGCAGCTGTCCCCGGGCGTCCACGAGGACGAAGTGCTCGCCGTGGAAGACGCTGAAGAAGTCGTCCTCGCCCGCGTCGGCGTCGCGGCCCATCATCACCCGGAAGCCCTCCAGGACCGTCGTCTCCACCTGGTCCAGCGGACCCGTCAACAGCGTCCAGTTGGACATGTCGATGCGGTGGTCGCGCGCATAGGCGGTCAGCCGTTCCGGCGTGTCATGACGCGGATCCACGCTGAACGAGGCGAAGCGCACGTCCAATCCCTGCTCCCGGGCCTGTCGCTGCACCCGCAGCATCTTCTCCGTGAGCAGCGGGCACACGGTGGGGCAGCGGGTGAAGAAGAAGTCCGCGACGTAGAGATGCCCCCGCATGTCGGCGTCGGAGAAGGGACGTCCCGTCTGGGCGGTCAATTCGAAGCGCGGGAGCGGCCCGTAGAGGGGCAGGTTCTCCGCGGCGACGCGCGCGCGTTCGCGTTGAACGTGGGGCCACGCGACGGACAGCAACGCGATGACTCCTGCACCGGCGAGCACGAAGAGGGATGTGGGCTTCATAGAGGGGGGCAGGAGCGCAGACAGCGCGCGTCCGTGATGACGCGTTCGGAGGTGGATGTGGCCTGGTTCGAGTCGTAGACGCCCCGGACCTGGAGGCGTTGATCCACCAGCAACAGGAGGCGTCCGCTGTCCCGCAGCGGCTGCCAATCCGGGTGGAGCACCGTGGAGTCGCGCGACGTCGCGCTGACGACCCGGAGCGGGACGCCATCGGTCTCCAGACGCTCCTGGACCTGTCGCAGGAGGGGAACAAGCGTGAATTGAACCAGGGTGAGCTGTCCCTGAAGCTGCCCGGGCTCCAGCGGCTGGCCCCGCTCATCGCGAAGGGTGAGCGAGGGCAGCGGCCCATACACAGGAGGCGGCACCTCCAGCTCCCACGAGGCGTTCGAAGGGGGCGCCTCCGACCAGGCGAAGTCCAGCACCATCACGAGCGCCGCGCATGCGAGCACGGACACGGTCAGCCCCACGGCTCCCAGCACCACGAACACCCACGAACGGGGCTGCGCGGAAGAGGACGAAAGGGCGGACATGATGGCGCACCCTCTCTCATCCAGACCGCATGTGCGATGCGACACCTTGTCGCAGAACCCAGGCCCGCCTCTTCCGCTACACGGCAAGGATGATGAAGGCACTGCTGATGGGAACGTTGTTGCTGGGCGCGACGCCCTCCGCCACGCCAGACGCCGGAAGCGACGGGGGACAGGTGAGCGCGGCCTCCTCCGTGGGGACAGTGGCCAGCGCATCCGGTCGACTCCGAGTCGAGGTCCTCTCTTCGATGACACCGCTCCGAAGAGGCGTTCAGGCGTTCCAGGTGCGGATCACCGACGCCGCGTCGGGAAAGCCGGTGCCCGGTGTCGTGCTGTCCGTCCAGCCCTGGATGCCCGCGATGAACCACGGCATCTCAGAGGTCCCCCGCGTCACCGCGCGAGACCCTGGGACCTTCGAGGTCTCCGACGCGGACCTCTTCATGCCCGGCGTCTGGGAGCTGCGCTTCACGCTGAAGGGGACGGTGGAGGACTCCGCGACCGTGACCCTCAAGCTGGGGCGGTAGGCGCGGCGGCCGCACCTCTTCGAGGTCATCAGGCTGCCAGGAGCCGTCGAAGGCAGGCGAGTCCGGGTCGTAGATGCGGAAGTCGAATGACGTTGCCGCAGTGCAGGTGTTCAGCGGACTGGTAGCCGAAGCAGAGCGCACCCACCGGGTCACGCGCCTGGTGCGCGGACAGCTCACGAGGAAGTCTGAGCGGGAGCGGCAGTTCCTCGCGCTATTCGGCGGGCATGGGCCTCAGGACTTGAGCGCCGCGGGAGCCGTTTCGCGCGGCATCAAGCCGCTGAACTCGTAGATGAACGCACCGTTCTCCGTGACGTCCACGGTGCAGGCGCCCGCGCGGGACAAGCCTTCGAGCACCTCCTTGGCTTCGGTGAACGAGAGCTGACTGCTCGCCGCCACCTCGGCGATGGTGACGCGGCCCCCGTGCTCCTTCGCGCAGGTGAGCACGGCGCGCTCGACGTCGCGGGAGTCCAGCGAGGGCCGCACCGCGACGGGCGCATCCCTCAATTCGGGCGGCAGCTTCGCGCGCCGCGCGGAGCGGACAAGCGCCAGGCCTCCGAGGACGAAGACGGCGCCGAGGATGAACCCCGCGATCGTGTGTTCCGCGGTGCCCTGGATCAGCTTGTCGAGCTCCAGGCCAATGCCAAAGACGCCGAACGCGGCGAGCGCCCAGCCGATGATGCTCTTCATGCAACCCCCTTCGCGACGGGACCACCCATCCGTTCCCCAGCGCGGGTTCATAGCAGAAGACGTCGTGTCTCAATCGGACGCAGGGGTCCACCCGGAGTGCGTTGGCGCGCCGGCCCACCCGTGGAGTTGAATGGCACCGAGAGGCCCCATGCCGACCGACCCGTCCAATCCCTCCTCGCGCCTGCCCGTCGTCTTCATCCCGCACGGCGGTGGCCCCTGGCCCTTCGTGGAGATGGGCCTTCCGAAAGCGGAGCTCCAGGCGCTCGCGACCTACCTGCGCCAGGTGGGCCAGCAGCTCGCGACGCCACCCAAGGCGCTGCTCGTCATCTCCGCCCACTGGGAGGAGCCCGTGGCCACGGTGATGACGTCCGCCGCGCCACCCATCCTGTATGACTATTACGGCTTCCCGCCGGAGTCGTACCGCATCCCCTGGCCGGCGCCGGGCAACCCACGGCTCGCGGCGCGCGTGCGCGAATTGCTCTCCACGGCGGGCTTCGCCACGTCGGAGGACCCGGCGCGCGGCTACGACCACGGCACCTTCATCCCGCTGAAGCTGACGTACCCGGAGGCGGACATCCCCTGCGTCCAACTCTCGCTGAAGCAGGGGCTGGACCCGGCGGAGCACCTGGCCATGGGCCGGGCGCTCGCGCCGCTCCGCGACGAGGGCGTGTTCATCATCGGCAGCGGGATGACGTTCCACAACCTGCGCGCCTTCGGAGACCCTCGCGCGCACGAGGTCTCCGCGAAGTTCGACGCGTGGGTCCAGGACGCCGCCACCTCTCCCGCGGACGAGCGTGACGCGAAGCTCACGCAGTGGATGCAGGCCCCCTATGCGCGGCTCGCCCATCCTCGCGAGGAGCACCTGCTCCCCTTGATGGTCGTCGCCGGTGCCGCCGGTGCGGACCGGGGCACCACCGCCTGGTCCGGCTCCATGATGGGGACGCGCATCTCCGGCTTCCAGTTCGGCTGACGGCAGCGGGCTTCAGCCCTTGGGGGCCGGGGCCTGCTTCTTCTCGGCCAGGACCTTCAGGACCTCCTGCGCGGTGGCGGCGGAGGACGCCGGGTTCTGTCCCGTGACGAGCCGCCCGTCGCGCACCGTGAAGCTCTTCCACAACGGGCCGGACTCGTAGCGCGCGCCCAGCTCGCGCATCCGGGTCTCCAGCGGGAAGGGGACGATGGCGTCGAACTTCGCCGCCTGCTCCTCCGCGTTGCTGAAGGCCGCCACGCGCTTGCCCGCCACCAGCGGCTTGCCGTCCGGTCCCTTCACGCCCACCAGCGCCGCCGGGCCGTGGCAGACCGCCGCCACCACCGCGCCCCGCGCGTAGCCCGCGGACAGCAGCTGGTGCGCCGGCACGTGCTGCGCCAGGTCCCACATCACGCCGTGCCCGCCCACCACGAAGTACGCGTCGTAGGTGTCCTTCACCTGGGCGAGCACCTTCGTGTTCGCCAGCTTCTTCGTCGCCTCGGCGTCCGCGAGGAAGGCGCGCGTGTCCTCCGTCTGCTCCTTCTCGCTGCGAGGATCCACGGGCGCCTTGCCGCCCAGCGGCGACGCGATGTCCACCTGGGCCCCGGCCTTGGTGAACTGCTCGTACGGCGCGGCGAGCTCCTCCAACCAGAAGCCCGTCTTCTCCCCGGTGTTCCCGAACTGCGAGTGGCTGGTGACGATGAGCAGCACCTTCACTGCGGTGAGCGCTTCCATGGAACGTCCTCCTTCGAGCCCCAGTCCGTGGGGCGATGGGCGATGAAATACGTCCCCGCAGTCCCCAAGAAAACCGAGAGCCTCTTCACATAAACTGAAGCGATGCTTGGCAATCACGAAGCGCTCTGGACGCTGTGGGAGGTCAGCCGGGCGGGCACGCACGCGGCCGCCGCCACGCGCCTGGGCATCACCGCCTCCGCCGTGGGTCAGCAGCTCAAGGCCCTGGAGCGGCACGTGGGCGTGGCGCTGTTCGAACGGGTGGGGCGCCGGGCCCGGCTCACTCCGGCGGGCGCCGCCCTCGTCGCGCGGCTGGGAGAGCACCTGCCCGCGGTGGACGCGGCGTTGGAGGCGGCCTCCGAGGCCCAGCGCGCGGTGCGTGGCGAGGTGTCCCTGGGCGGTCCCTGGCCCTTCTTCCGGTACTGGCTCCGGCCCCGCATGCCGGGCCTGCTGGCGCGGCACCCGGAGCTGCGGCTGGATGTGCGCTTCGACGTGCCCAGCCGCGTGTCACGGCTGTTGCTGGACGGCGCGTTGGACCTGGGCATCGTCGGGCTGTTGCCGGACGCTCCGGGGCTGGAGGTCCGACCGGTGGCCCAGGAGGAGTTCGTCGCCGTGGGCGCGCCTTCGTACCTGAAGCGTTGGGGAACACCGCGCGGGGCACGCGACTTCGGTGCGCACCGCTTCATCGCCTTCGATGCGGACCTGGCCATGCTGGCGCCGTGGTGGCGCGCCACCTTCGGACCGAAAGAACCCCTGCCGGCGCAGGTGGTGTGCCGCGTCGCGAACCTGGACGAGATGCTGGCCCTGGTGGAGGCGGGCGTGGGGCTGGCGGTGTTGCCCGACTACCTGGTGGCGCCCGCAGTGCGCGAGAAGCGGGTCGTGACGCTCACGCCGGAGCTGGGCCGACGCTCCGCACGGAAGCCTCGGGGAACGCTCTATGTCGCGTGGCGCAGGGCCGCGGCACCCACGGCCCGCTTCCTCGCGGTGCGCGACTGGCTCCTGGCCGCATAGGCGCTGCTTCCGGAAGGCCCTGGGCCAGGGCGCGAGGTAGCGCATGCCCGCCCGCCCTCCGGACAGGAAGGAGAGAGTTCCAGGCAGCCAGGCCCAGCCCCACACGGTCGTGGTTCCCGGCGGGGCAGGGTGTCCCCATCTTTACCGGGGGAGAGCGGGCTCGCGCGCCATGGACGGGACTCCGTCGGGAAGCGGGCTCCTTCGCACGACACGGGAGGACGTGGCCAATGCGGAGAATGCGCGGGACGGCGGGCCTGCTGATGCTGGGCCTGGTGGGACTCGGGGGGCTGTCGGCGTGCCACGGCGGCGAGCCGGGGCAAGACGGCCCTTCCGCGAAGCACCGCGAGGGACGTTCGGAGGTGCTGCGCGGGCTGATGGCCTCCAAGGAGACCGTGGACCCCAAGGCGCTGAAGACCGCGGGCTCGGAGGTGAAGGGCGAATCGGCCCCCGCTCCGGCTCCAGAGGGAACGGGCGGCTCCGGTCAGCAGCCCCGGCCCATGGGCTGGGCCGCGGGCCGCGTGTCCTGGGTGGGCGACGACGAGCTGCTCTTCGTGGACGGCCAGGGCCAGGAGCAGGAGGTCTTCGTGGACGAGGCCACGCGGCTCAAGCGCGACGACGAGAACGTGCAGCTGCACGACATGTCCGAGGGCGATGAGATCCGCGTCACCTACGAGGACCATGGCCAGGAGTGGATCGCCCGGGACGTGGAGGCGGTGCCCGCGGAGCCGGAGCCCGGGCCCGACCCCCAGGCCCCGCCGCTGCGCTGACTAGAACGCGCCTCCGTCCGCGCGCCGGCCCGGTGAGGACTGCAGCCCGGGCGTCAGCGTGGTGTGCAGCACGAAGCTCGTGTCCGGCGACAGGTCCGGGGAGCGGTTGATGGACACCGCGTCCACGGTGCTGAAGTAATCGACGCTGTCCACGACGCCGCCATCCTGGCGCTTGAGCTGCACGGTGTCCGACGTGTTGTTGAGGCTCAGCGTCCCGCTGGAGGCCGCGACGGTGTCGGGCGTGCCGGCCGGGAAGCCCGCGGACCCACCGAAGACGACCAGGGGTCGTCCTGGCTGAAGCACCGTGCCCGGGGCGAAGACGTGCCGCGTGCTCAGTGCGTCCCACAGGCTCCAGCCGGACAGGTCCAGCGGGGCGGAGCCCGTGTTGTAGAGCTCCACGAACTCGTGCGCGGTGCCGCCGGGGAGCGCGGGCTCGTTGGCGAGCAGCTCGTTGATGATCACGCGGGGCGCCGTGCGCGTGAACCAGATGCGGCCGGGGGTCATGTCGAAGCGCGACGCGTTGGCAGTGTCCACCACGCGCACGCGCACCAGGTCGCTCTCCTCGTCCGGCACGGTCCACGTGAAGGTGCCCGCGCTCGCGCTCACGGAGGGGGCCACGACGAACCACTGGTCGCCGCTGTCGTAGGTGGCCTCGATGCGCACGGTGCTCACGCCCGCCGAGCGCCACGTCAACGTCAGCGGGGTGCCCACGACGAACGTGCCGTCCAGGGGCGCGGTGACCCGCACGCGCGGACCGGGAACGCCGCTCAGGTCGTAGCGGGTGATGACGGGGTAGTGGTCGCTGACGGTGCGGGCGTAGTCCGGAATGGTCGCGTCGGGCCGGAGCACCTGGACGCCACCGGGCACCGCGTCCACGGCGACCTCGTCGGTGACGAGCGTGTGGTCGATGACGTCGTTGTACTCCGTGGTGGTGCGGATGGTGGCGTCGGTCAGCACCTTCGTGAGGAAGGTGTAGTGCGTGGGGTCGTCCAGGAAGTTCGCGTAGGGCGTGGGCAGCGCGACGCCGTTCTGCGTGGAGATGGAGTGGTCCAGGTCATCGTTCCAGTCGCCGATGACGAGCACGCGCGCCTCGGGCAGCCACTGGTCCAGGTAGCTCTTGAGGGCGGCCGAGGAGCGCTGGCGCTGGCCGTAGGACGTCATGTCCTCGAAGGCCTTCATGTGCGTGACGATGACGACCAGCGGCGCGTCCTCGCCATGGATGCGGGTGGTGAAGTCCACGCGCAGCGGCGGGCGTCCGCCGAAGTCGGCGGCTTGCGCGGTGAGGATGATCTGGGCGCTGCGGTAGGTGAGCGAGCTGTCGTAGACGATGCCGGGCTTCTGCTCGCCCGCGGAGTACGTCGACGTGCCGCTGAGGACGTAGGTGGTGTTGTTGGCGAGGAAGCCGCGGTAGCTGCCGGGCAGCCCCGACAGGAGCGTGTTGAAGTCCACGGTGTCCACCATCTCCACCAGGCCCCAGACGTGGGCCTCCGCGTCGCGAATGACACTCGTCGCCCCCGCGACCTGGAGGTCGTCGGTCACGCCGCCGTCGGAGGTGGAGTTGGCCGGGCCCTGGTTGGGCGCGCCGAACCACTCCAGGTTCCAGTGGCCCACGGTGAACAGGGAGAGGGGCGGCTGCACCATCACGATCAGCCGCGCGGACGCGGTCTGTCCCTCCGCGTCGCGCACGGTGGCGGTGAAGAGCGTCGAGCCCGCGGCGGTGGGCGTGCCGGACAGGGCGCCGTCCGTGGAGAGCGTGAGCCCCGCGGCCAGCGTGCCGGTGAAGCTCCAGGTGAACGGTGCCCGCCCGCCAGAGGCGGTGAGCGTCATGGCGTAGGGCTGCCCCACGCGTCCGTCCCCGAGCCCCAGGGAGGTCACCGTGAGCGCCGGAATGCCTGCATCTGGCACTCCCGCATCGCCGCCATCGGGAGACGAGCCGCCATCGTTCAGCACACCGCCGTCACCCGACGAACCGCCATCATCCGACGAACCGCCATCGCCGGAGGCGCCGCCATCGTCGGGCTCACCCGCGTCGCCAGGCCCACCTCCATCGACAGACTCGCCGCCGTCGACCTGCTCGCCGCCGTCGACCTGCTCGCCGCCGTCGACCTGCTCGCCGCCACCGTCGGACGCGCCGCCGTCGGCTTTCACTCCGCTGTCGGGAGGCTCGACCGGCGTCGGCGGTGTGGAGCTGGGACACGCGGCGAGCAGCAGTGCGAGCAGGGGCGCGACGATGCGAGGGAGGGACATGGAAGCCATCCGGTCCAGACACCGGAAAGGGACCACGGCCCATCGCGATGACGGGCGGTGCATCCCCATGCTCCCAAGAGTCGCACATCCCCCCGTCATCCAAGAAGAAGGGCCGCGCTCCCCGGTGGGGGAACGCGGCCCTGGGTTACTGCAATGTGTCAGACGCGGCGACTACGGCGTCGGAGCGCCCGGCGTCGGGGTGGTCACGAACGCGAAGTCCGCGTTGTTGTTGTTCGTGTCGTTGCCGTTCGGGGTCCGCTGCAGGGAGCCCACGGCGGAGTTCGAGTCCGAGGCGGAGGTGCGCGTGCCCTCCTCGAAGTTCAGGGACTTGGCACCCGCGGCCGTGGTGATGGTGAACGTGGGGTTCTGGGCGCCCGGCTCGTAGAACACGCTGTCGAGGAGCGTGCCCGCCGCGTCGTCAACCAGGCCCACGCCGTCACCGCTGCCGTTCTGGATGATGTCGGTGTTCGCGCCGGAGGTCGTCTTGATGATCAGCCGCAGCGTGCCCGCCGGCAGGTTCGCCGTGGTGAAGTACGGCTCGGGCGCCGCGACGATGTAGCCGCCCGCGGGCAGCGACGTCACCGCGGTGCCAGCCGCGTCCTTGGTGTCAGCCAGGTTGAACTTCAGGTACTCCACGCGCGGGTTGGCGGTGGAGTCGCCGTTGACGAACACCAGCTTGACGTTGGTCAGGTCCGCCGCCTCGGTGCCGCGGTTGTAGATCTCGACGAACTCCGCGGTGTCGGTGCCCACGTTGTCGTAGTCGATCTCATTGATGACCAGCGACGGGCCCGTCGGAGGAGGCGTCAGGCCGGTGAACGTCGCGGTCTTGGCGGCCGCGTCCAGGGCCTTGCCGGCCAGGTCCTTCACCTCGCCGTTCACGGTCACCGTGTACTGCGTGCCACCCGTCAGGTCCCCGGTGGTCAGCGAGACCTGGTTGCCCGTCGTCGTCGCAGCGGAGACGGCCACGGTCGGCGTGATGCCGAAGTCCGCCGCCTCCACGCTGGCCGCGTCGAGCTTCCGGTCGAACGTCAGCCGCACTTCCGTGCCGCTCAGCGGGCGCGCCTCGGTGAGCTTCGGCGCGGGGCAGGCGGTGATGGTGAGCTGCTCCGGCGCGAACACGGACACCTGCGGCTGGGCGGTGAAGCGCCAGACGACGCCGGTGGGCACGGTCACGTCGCAGCCCGAGACCAGGTCCAGGTCCGTGGACAGGGTGGTGGGCACGCGCAGGCGCAGGGGGCTGGGGGACGGCTCTCCCGTGGTGATCAGCGGGAAGGCGGTGAAGGCCGCGCCGCTGCCAGCGCCCGCCTCCAGCTTGCCGGACACGGTGACCAGACGGCTCTCGTAGACGCCGGTCGTGCCCGCGTCCTCGAAGGAGCTGACGGCGTTCGCGTCCACCTTCAGGCCCGGGGGCGTCGCCGTGCTCAGGTTCCACACGCCGTGGTTCTTGCTCACCACGGTCAGGTCCGTGACGGTCTTCGCCACGTTGAGACCGCTGATGATCTCCTTCTCCGTGACGTTCAGCGTCACGCGGTCACCCACGGCGACCGCCGTGGTGGACGCGGAGTCGCGCACGAACATCGCCGGGCCGTTGGCCTCGGCCTGCAGGAAGAAGCCGGAGGCCTCCGTGGCCGCGCTGCCCGTCACCGCGGGCTTGACGAAGGTCACGAACGCGCCGCTCACGATCTGCGGCGTGGTCAGTGCGCCCGCCGGGGCCGCGATGAACGCGGCGATCTGCGCGCTCGTATCCGCCGGAGGCGTGGTGACGCTGGAGGGCGTGCAGGTGTTCGTCGCGATGTCGCAGGAATCGGTCAGCGCGCAGGCCGGGGTGCACGCCTGGGGACCCCCCGTGCCGCCGTCCGTCGTGGTGCCGGCGTCCGTCTCCGTGCCCGCGTCGGTGCCCGCGTCCGTCGTGGTGCCGGCGTCCGTCTCCGTGCCCGCGTCCTCTTCCGGAGGAATGTTCAGCGTGCGCAGCTCGCACTTGTTCTCCACGCAGGTGTACGCCTGGCCCGCGGGCGGCGCGCCCTTGTCACGACAGTCGAACTGATCGACACACTCGTCGCCGCAACCCGTGCCGACCGTGACGAACACGGTGGTCACGAGCGCCGGCAGCCAGCTCCGCTTCAAGCTCTGCTTCAGCATGTAAATGCCTCCAGGGTGTCCAGATTGCAGGTGCGGTCCCCCTTACACCCGAAAACAGAGGGGCGTCCATTTGCCCAACCACCTGCCACGTCCCTGTCACCCGAAAGGATGCACAGGGGCCTGGGAATCGAAGGAAGTCAGGGACTCTTTCGTGCAGGGGTGGACGTTGGACCCGCGTACAGGTCGATGACCTCGGTGATGCCGCGCTGGCACACCGCGCAGAAGGGCACCCGGTCCCGGGTGAACATCATGCAGTCCATCTGCGGCCGGAAGTAGCCCTTCGCCTCGTAGTGCGCGCCCTCGAAGGCGCCCACCTTCCCGGAGAACTTCTGCGTGCCCAGGAATTTCTCCTCCCAGTCCCGCTGCGCCACGAACAGCGCGTCCATCTCCGACTCGGGTTTGCGCTCTGAACGAATCTTCTGCCGGCGTTGCTGCACCTGCAGGGCGTGCGCGTCATAGGCGGGCTGATTCCAGGGCGTGGGCAGCGGGGTCCCCGGCGCCACCAGGTCCTTCCACTTGAGCTGGGCGGGGTCGTGGAGCGCGGTGACGTTCTTCTCCCAGGGCTCCACCCGCTCCGCAGGCGCGGCGCCGTAGATGGGGGCGGACGTGTAGTACTCGTCCGCCAGCCCCGCGAAGTGGTGACCGAACTCGTGGACGAAGACGTAGGGGGCCCAGAGGCTGTCGGCGGCCACGGTGCTGAAGAGGTTGTAGATGCCTCCTCCGCCGTAGGTATTGCCGTTGGAGAGGATCTCCACGAACTCGTAGGGCGCGAAGGCGGCGGTGTCACGCAGCGCGGCGTTGTCGAAGGTGAGGATGTAACGCTCGGCGCCAAAGGCGTCGTAGGTGGAGCCCAGGGGCGAGCGGCGGTGGACGCCGGTGGAGGGCCGGGAGATGCCGGACTCGGACGCCTTGGGCATCAGCCCCCAGACGTTGAAGTCCGCCTTGCGCTCCTTGAAGGGGGAATAGCTGAAGAGGATCTCCACCAGCTTGCGCGCGTCCTTCTCGAACTTGGCGCGCTCCGCCTCCGTGTAGCCGTCCCCCATGATGAGGAAGTCCACCTTGTCCTGCGGCGGCCCGTTCTCCAGCAGCTTCAGCAGCGGGCCCGGCGCGGGCGGCGAGGACGGATCCACGAAGGGGTCCTTCGGATCCACCACCAGCGACCAGATTTCGCGGAAGGCGTTCTGCGCGTCGCGCTTCTTCAGGATGACCTGGACGGGGCTGTCCGGCGCGGGGAAGCGCAGCGACTCACTGAAGGTGCGGTGGGCCTGCTTCGCCTCGTCCGTCAGCTCCCACTCGCCGAAGATGGAGGCGAAGCCGCGCGAGAACAGCAGCCGGTTCGTCTTCCGGTCCCGCACCTCGAAGAGGTACTTGCCCAGGTTCGTCTCGTCGATGGCCCGCGCCGGGTGGCCCGGCCAGGGCAGGGGCTCCACCACCAGCCGCTCCAGGCTGAAGCGCTCCTCGGTGGCGTTGCCGGTGTGGAAGTAGTCGACGCGGAACGTCCGGGGTGCGGCGAGGGCGGTGCTCGCCGTGAGCAGCAACAGCAGGAGGGAAGCGCGCATGTGGCGCGACTCTACGCGCCCGGCGCTTCCCATCCAGGAACCTCCGGCCGGGACCGTCCGCTCAGAACGTTCCGGACACGCTCGCCGCCGCGCCCGTCTCGTCCGCCGTCACACCCAGCGTCACGGGCGCTGGCTTCGCGGGGGAGGACACGAGGAAGAGCACCGCCCCGGTGACGACCGCCGCGCCGCCGCCCACGAGCAGCCCCGTCATGACGTGGCTCTTGCCCACCAGAGAGTCGCGCAGCGCGACGGCCCGCGCATCCGTGCTCACCAACTGGCCGCCATTGGCCGCGCGGCGGTCCTCCAGGCCGTTCAGGTCCTTCTGGGCCAGCAGCCGCACCACGCCCGCGCCACCCAAAGCCGCCACGCCCGCGCCCACCGTCACGTACGACGCCGTGCGCAGGCCCGTGCTGGGGGCGGCGTCGCTGGAGACGTCCTCCGACAGCAGGTTGGGCGCGGTGAGGTCCGCGCCCGTGCCGGAGGCGCTGGCCGTGCCCCGCGCGCCGCCCGCGTCCCAGGGCGCCTTGCCGTTGGCGTTGTTCATCACCACGAGGTTGGAGGGCGAGCGTCCGGTGGTGACGAAGTCCACCAGCGCGGAGAGGGCCTCACCGGGCGCGTCCAGGCCCTGTGTCTTGAAGCCGCCCTCGCGCAGCTTCTGCCCGCCGTCGACGTTGAGCACCGTGGCGGCGAACCACTTGGGCCCGCTGCTCGGGCGCTCCAGCCGCACGACGATGACCTCCTCCACGCCCAGCGTGCCGCCCAGGCGCACCGCGTGGCTCCAGGTGCGCTCCTCGTTGCCGTCCGCGGCGGCGAGGCACGGGAAGGGCGCGGCCGTCACGGACCCCTCGTAGGCCAGGTCCACCAGCAGCGGCGTGTCCGCCCCCTGCGCCTGCACCTGCCGGGGGAAGCTCACCGCGTCCCCCTTCACCATCGTCAGCTCGTACGCGCCCGCGGGCAGCTCCAGCGTGAGCGGCGTCTGCCCCACGCTCAGGCCCTCCAGGTACACGTCCGCCGCGGGCAGCGTGGACTTCAGGGACAGCTTCACCTTCGGCGTCCTGGCCAGGTCGCGGCGCAGCTTCTCGAAGGCCTGCCGGATGGAGGGGGCGTACTGGTCTGGGTCCAGCTGGTACTTCGGCTGGAGGCGCAGCACCTGGAGGAAGGCCGCGTCGCTGTCCTTCGTCTTCCCCATCGCCCGGTGGTTGAGCCCGTGCAGCAGCTGCGCGTGGGCGAAGAGCTTCCAGCGCGGCGCGCCCGGCGGCAGGCGGCGGATGTCGCGCAGGGCATCGTCCAGGAGCTGGGTCGCGCGGGCGTTGCGGCCCTCGTAGAACTGGTCCTGCGCGGCGTCCAACTGGCGCTGGAGGTCCTCGAAGGAGCGCGAGGAGTCGGGGAAGAGGCGCTCGGCGAACTCGGGCGCGCTCAGCAGGTGCTGTTCGGGGCGGGCGCGGAGGGCGTCGTAGAACGCCTTGGACTGGCCGCTCAGCTCGGCGTCCCGGCAGTCGCCGCTGGAGACCACCAGCCGGTGGGGCGCGGCCCCCGAGGCGGCGGCGCACAGCAGGCACAAAAGCAGCGCGAAGGCGGACGGCTTCGGACGGAAGGGCATGGTCACGTGGGTGTGGAAGGGATGGCCGGACCGGCGATGCAGGCCGCGTTCCGTCCTCTACCGGACTGTCCACCCTCCAGGCCAGCGACCCCGGAGCCTGCCTCCCGGTCCCGCACGTGGACCCCCGTCCGGATTCCGGGCCCCCTGCCTCGCTGGTTGCCCTCCGGGTGAGTCACCTGTGTCCCGGGTGCGACGCCGGGCGTCATCCCCACCTTTCCGTCCACGAACCCTTTCGAATGCTCGGGCCGTCCAGAGCCGGCGGGCCCGCCAACAAGGACCCCACTCCATGGATCGCATCTGGAAGAAGAAGGTCATCGTCATCACGGGCGCCTCCAGCGGCATTGGCCGGGCCACCGCGCTGCTCCTGGCGAAGAAGGGTGCCCACGTGGTGCTCGCCGCGCGCCGGGAGGACCCCCTGGAGGAGCTGGCGGCCGAGTGCGAGTCCCACGGTGTCCAGGCGCTGGTGGTCCCCACGGACGTGGCGGACGCGGAGGCCGTGCGGAAGCTGGCGGAGGCCGCGGTGGAGGCCTTCGGCCACTTCGACGGCTGGGTGAACAACGCGGGCGTCTACATGCTGGGCAGCCTGGAGGAGACGCCGGACGAGGCGTTCCGCCAGCTCATGGAGACCAACTTCTTCGGCACGGTGAGCGGCGCGCGCGCGGCGCTGGCCCGGTTCCGTCGCCAGGGCTACGGGACGCTCGTCAACGTGTCCTCCACCTTTGGCACCGTGCCCGCGCCGTACCTGAGCGCCTACGTGGCCTCCAAGTTCGCGGTGCGCGGCTTCTCCGCGTCGCTGCGCCAGGAGCTGCTGGGCACGGGCATCGACGTGTGCACGGTGATGCCCGCCGCCATCGACACGCCCCTGTGGCGCCACACCGCCAACTACACCGGCTGGCGCATCCGCCCCGTGGAGCCCGTCTACACGCCGGAGCGCGTGGCCCGCACCATCCTCCGCGTGCTGCGCCACCCCCAGGACGAGGTGATTGTCGGCCCCGCGGGGAAGAGCTTCGCGGCGATGCACGGCCTGTTCCCTCGCACGTACGAGCGCACCATGCGGGCCGGCACGGACGCGCTGCACTTCAAGGACGAGCGGCAGCGCCCTACCCCCGGCAACCTCTTCCAGCCCATGGAGGAGGGGGACACGGCCTCGGGCGGTTACCACGGCACCGGAAAACAATGGCTACGTCGTCTGTTGGTGGCCGGAGGGCTGGCCGCCGCGGCGGTGACGCTGCGCCGGCGTGCGGCCGAGCGGCACCTGGAAGCACGGCTGGCCCACGCCCTGGGGGTGTGATGCCCATGTTTCCGGGGGAGTCCCCATGCCGGGGCTCTTTTCGTGACGGGGCCATGACATGAACTGGGGAAGAGTCGCGCCCGCCATGAACATCGCCGTCCTCGTCAATCTGCGTGCGCGTAAAGGGACCGAAGGGATGGGCGGGCTCGTCAGAGACCTGCTCCCCCGGGCCCGGGTCGCCCTGACCCGTTCCCTGGAGGAAGCCCGGGAGTGGGTGGACCAGCTCCGGCACGACCCGCCCAGCCTGCTGCTCGCGGGCGGAGGCGACGGCACCATCACGGGCCTGCTCAACGAGCTGCGCTCCCAGGGTGTGGCCCTGCCGGCCATTGGCGTGCTGCCGCTGGGCACGGGCAACGCCTGGGCCCGCGTCACCGGGGCGCCGCGTCCCCACGTGGCCCTGAAGCAGATCGCCGCGTACGGCGAGCGCCTGCCTCCCCTGCGTCCCTTCTCCCTGGTGCGGGTGGAGGGCCGGGTGGCGCCCTTCGCGGGCACGGGCTGGGACGCGGAGATGATTCAGGACTTCAAGAACCAGCTCGCCGCGGCCGGTCCGCTGAAGAAGTCGCAGGCCGGCCTGCGCGGCTACCTGGGTGCCATGTTCACGCGCACGGTGCCTCGCCACCTGTTCGGCGAGGGCAACCCGAACGTCTCCGTCTACAACCTGGGCGCGCCCGCGCTGACCATCGACGCGACGGGCGCGGTGCGGCCGCTGCCCAACGCCGGCGAGGGGCAGCTCTTGTACCAGGGCCCCGCGGGCGTGGCGGGCGCGGCGACGACGCCGGAGTGGGGCTTCGGCTTCAAGGCGTTCCCGTTCGCGCAGGCGGTGCCGCACCGGCTGTCCGTGCGCGTGTACGGCGCGGGAGTGATGGAGGCCACGCGCAACATGTTCCGCCTGTGGCGCGGCGAGCACCCCATGCCGCGCATGCACGACTTCTTCGTGGAGCGCCTGCGGATGGACTTCGACCGCGACGTCCCCTTCCAGATGGGCGGCGACGTGCTGGGCATGCGCCGCTCGCTGGAGTTCGACCTGGCGGAGGAGAACGTCAACCTGGTCGACTGGCGTCGCCTGGGGCGGCTCGTCGCGGTCTAGCCCGCTGTCCCTTCCGATGAGCGCATGATGGCGCTTGCCGGCACCGTGTCCTCTGGACACGATGCCGGCCGGAGGGTTTCCAATTGAGCCACACCTATGAGTACCCGCGCCCTGCGGTGACGGTGGACTGCGTCGTCTTCGGGTTGGACGAAGAGGACCTCAAGGTGCTGCTCATCCAGCGCGGCGTGGAGCCGTACCAGGGCCGGTGGGCGCTGCCCGGCGGCTTCGTGCGCATGGACGAGTCCCTGGAGGACGCCGCGCGCCGTGAGCTGGAGGAAGAAGCGGGCCTGCGCACCAGCCACCTGGAGCAGCTCTACACGTTCGGTTCTCCGGACCGCGACCCCCGGGGCCGCGTCATCACCGTGGCGTACTTCGCGCTGGTGAAGCTGTCCCAGCACCACCTCCAGGCGTCCACCGACGCGCGTGAAGCGGCGTGGTTCTCCGTCTGGGATACGCCGAAGCTCGCGTTCGACCACGCGGACGTGCTGTCCACCGCGCTGCAGCGGCTCAAGGGCAAGGTGCGCTACCAGCCCATCGGGTTTGAACTGCTGCCGCCCAAGTTCACGCTGTCGCAGCTCCAGCGGCTGTACGAGACGGTGCTGGAGCGCGAGCTCGACAAGCGCAACTTCCGCAAGAAGATCCTCGCCATGGACCTGCTGGAGGAACTGGACGAGGTGGAGCAGGACGTCTCCCACCGCGCCGCGCGCCTCTACCGGTTCGACCACAAGAAGTACAAACAGCTCGAGAAGGCCGGCTTCAACTTCGAGCTCTGAACACCCCCACCTCCCGCCACACCCATCGGCGCCCGCTGACAGGTTGTCCCACGTCGCCTTGACTTCGTGTCATGTGGACACTATGTTGGTGTCGTAGATACACGAAGCTGGACGGCGTGGGGCCGTCCACTCGCCAGCAGGTTCCGGGTCGTGCGAGCCCTTTTCGAGGGCCACGGGAGAGCCATGTCCACGCTGCCCTTCGATGTCGCGGTGGGTTCGGTGCAGGGGCGGGAGCACGCGCGCTCGGGGCGCAACAACCAGGACGCCGCCTGCGTCCGGGAGAGCGAGCACGGGCTGGTGGTGGTGGTGGCGGACGGGTGTGGCAGCCAGCCGTGCAGCGAGTTGGGGGCGCAGCTGGGCGTGCGGCGGCTGGCGCAGGCGGCGCAGGCGAGGCTGGCGCGCGGTGAGACCGTGGACGGCGCGGACTTCCTGACCGGGCTGCGCGCGGACCTGCTGGAGCTGATGGAGGGCCTGGCATCCACGCTGGGGCGGGACGTGATGGGGGACCTGCTCTTCACGCTGGTGGGGGCGGTGATGACGCCGGCTCACACGCTCGTCTTCTCGTCTGGGGACGGGGTGTGGATGCTCAACGGCGAGGTGCACGCGCTGGGGCCGTTCCCGGGCAACGCGCCGCCGTATCTCGCGTATGCGCTGCTGCGCGGCGAGGACGTGCGGCTGGAACGCCGGGCGATGGTGCCCACGGAGGATGTGCACGCGCTGCTGGTGGGCACGGACGGGGTGGGGGACCTGCTGGACCTTTCGCAGGCGCGGCTGCCAGAGCGCGATGAAGCGGTGGGCCCGCTGTCGCGCTTCTGGACGGAGGACCGGTACTTCACGAACCCGGACGCGGTGCGACGGCGGCTGGCGCAGCTCAATCGCGAGGCGGTGCGCGCGGACTTCGCGGAGCGGCGGCTGCTGCGCACGCCGGGGTTGCTGACGGACGACACCACGCTGGTGGTGCTGCGCCGCCGGATGGGGAGGGCGTGAGGCCATGGACGTCTGGCTGGAGGGAAAGAAGGTCCGGTTGGATCCGCAGCAGGCGCTGGGCAAGGGCGGCGAGGCGGATGTGTATGACCTGGGTGATGGCCGCGCGCTCAAGGTCTTCAAGCAGCCCCAGCACCCGGACTACCTGGGCCTGTTGCCCGAGCAGGCCGCGGCGAAGGCCCGGCTCGTGGAGCACCAGCGCAAGCTGCGCGCGTTTCCCTCGGGCCTTCCTGCGCGAGTGGTGACGCCGCAGGCCCTGGCCACGGACAAGAAGGGCGCGGAGGTGCTGGGCTATGCGATGCGCAAGCTGGACGGAGTGGAGCCGCTGCGCCGGTGGAGCGAGCCCTCGTTCCGGCGCGCGGGAGGCAAGGCCGCGGACGCGGTGACGGTGCTGGCGGGGCTGCACCGGGTGCTGGCGGCGGTGCACTCGGCCAGTGTGGTGGTGGGGGACTTCAATGACTTGAACGTGCTGACGGTGGGCACGGACGCGTACTTCATCGACGCGGACAGCTTCCAGTTCGGTCCCTACCTGTGCCCGGTGTTCACGGAGAAGTTCCTGGACCCGCTGCGGCTGGACGCGAGCGCGCGGACGCTGACGCCCGCGCGGCCGGCGACGGTGGAGAGCGATTGGTATGCCTTCGCCGTCACCGTGATGCAGTCGCTCCTGTGCGTAGGGCCGCAGGGCGGCATCCACAAGCCGAAGGCGCAGGCGGCGCGGCTGAACGCGGTGGGACGGATGCTCCAGCGCGTCACGGTGTTCCATCCGGACGTGCAGTACCCCAAGCCCGCGCTGCCCCGGGTGTCGCTGCCGGATGACCTGCTGCACCTGTTCCACCAGGTGTTCGTGGAGGACCGGCGCGGCGCGTTCCCGCTGCCAGTGCTGGAGGGACTTCGCTTCACGGTGTGCGCGTCGTGTGGCCTGGAGCACGCGCGGGCCGCGTGTCCAACATGTCAGCCGCACGCGACGGTGGCTGCCACGCCGGTGTCGGCGGTGCGCGGTCAGGTGACGGCGAAGCGGACGTTCACGACCCGCGGCGTGATGGTGCACGCGAGCGCGGAGGACGGAGTGGTGCGCTTCGTCTACCACGCGGACGGCGCGTACCGGCGCGAGGACGGGCGCACGGTGATGCGTGGCGCGCTGGACCCGACGCTGCGCTGGGCGGTGCAGGGGGATGTGACGCTGCTGGGGCAAAGGGGCCGCGTGGCGGTGTTCACGCCGGGCCGGGAGCAGGAGTTCCTGGGCGTGGATGTCTGTGAGAACCGGCCGGTGTTCGCGGCCAATGCCAGACACCGGTTCTGGGCGGCGGGCGGCGGGCTGTGGCGGGACGGCGTGTATGGGGCCGAGCGTTGGGGGGACGTATTGCAGGGGCAGACGCGGCTGTTCGTGGGACCCCGGTTCGGCCTGGGGTTCCACCGCGCGGCGGGGCTGCGGGGAGCCTTCCTGTTCAACGTGGAGCGCAAGGGCCTGCGGGACGGACTCGCGCTGCCGTGGCCGTCAGGGCAGTTGCTGGACGCGGAGGCTGTGTTCGACGCGGACTCGGTGTGGCTGCTGCTCGCGGAGGAGGCCAACGGACGCACCGTGCATCACGCGGTGCTGCTGGGCTCGGACGGGGCGGTGCGCGCGAGCGCCCGGGCAGACGCGGGGGATGGCTCTTGGCTGGGGACGCTGCGTGGAAAGTGCGCCGTGGGGGGCGCGCTCTTCTGCGCCACGGACGCGGGGCTGACGCGCGTGGAGCTCCAGCAGGGCCAGTTGGTGGCGGTGCGCGAGTTCCCGGACGCGGAGCCGTTCGTGGACGCGGGCCGCGAGCTCCTGCTGTCGCGAGAGGGATTGACGGTGGTGGGGGCCCAGGACCTCACCTTGCTGCGGATGAAGTGAAACACACACAGGGGGATGGACATGAAGAAGACGACCGTGAAGGAACTGCCGCTGCCCGGGTTCTACAATTCGAACCACGCGGCGGAGTACGGCTACGGCGCGAACGCCGGGAAGCTCCAGCGTGACGCCGGAGCGTGGAAGGCGGCGCAGGGCGTGACGGCGGCGGCCACGGACCGCTTCAACCTGCACCTGTTGCTCATCGACGTGCAGAAGGACTTCTGCTTCCCGGATGGCTCGCTGTACGTGGCGGGGCGCAGCGGGCGGGGCGCCATCGACGACAACCGCCGCATCGCGGAGTTCATCTACCGGAACCTGGGGACGCTGACGAACGTCACCGCGACGCTGGATACGCACTTCGCCTTCCAGATCTTCTTCCCGTCGTTCTGGGTGGACCAGGACGACCAGCCGCTCCAGCCGTACCTCGAGGTGACTCGCGAGCAGATTGAGCGCGGCCAGGCGAGGCCGAACCCCGCGGTGGCGAAGTGGCTGTGCGGCGGCAACTACCCGTGGCTGCTCAAGCAGGTGAAGTTCTACTGCGAGGAACTGGAGCGCGCGGGGAAGTACACGCTCTACCTGTGGCCGCCGCACTGCCTGCTGGGCAGCGACGGGCACGCGCTGTCGGGCGTGGTGCAGGAGGCGCGGCTGTTCCACTCGTACGCGCGCGGCGTGCAGTCGTGGGCGGAGGTGAAGGGCGGCAACCCGCTGACGGAGAACTACTCGGTGCTGCGGCCGGAGGTGTTGCTGCGGCATGACGGCCAGCCGCTCGCTCAGCGCAACACGCAGTTCCTGAAGACGCTTCTCACGTCGGACGCGGTGGTGATTGGCGGGCAGGCCGCGAGCCACTGCGTGAAGAGCAGCATCGACGACCTGTTGGGAGAGATTGTCGCGCAGGACGCGGCGCTGGCTCGCAAGGTGTACCTGCTGACGGACTGCATGTCGTCGGTGACGGTGCCGGACGGCAAGGGCGGCTTCGCGGCGGACTTCACGCCGCAGGCGGACGCGGCGCTCAAGCGCTTCGCGGACGCGGGCATGCACCTGGTGAAGTCGACGGATCCGCTGGCGAGCTGGCCGGACCTGCACCTGGCGTGACGTCTGGCATTGGCACTCACACGAAGGGAGACACGGACATGAGCAAGGCGAACGGGACGGGTGTCACGAAGCTCTTCGAGGACGCGCACGCGGAGGGCATCCTCAGCCCTGCGGGGTTGCAGACGCTCACGGTGGTGGACCTGGGGGCGCAGATCCAAGCGGGTCTGGGCATCCACGTGGACGACGTGCAGGCGAGCGAGGTGGTGCTGGTGACGGTGATGCCGGATGACTCCGGGAGCATCTCGCACGCGGGGCACACGAAGACGGTGTGTGACGGGCACAACCTGGTGCTGGACGCGCTGCTGGCGAGCCAGCAGAAGGACGGCGTGCTGTTCCACACGCGCTACCTGAACGGACACGTGCTCAATCCGTTCCGGCCGCTGGAGGACGTGGTGCGGATGCACTCGAAGAACTACTCGGCGGACCAGGGGACGCCGCTGTACGACCAGGCGGTGGTGCTGCTGGGCACGGTGCTGGCGAAGTCGCAGGAGTTCAGCGGCAACGGAGTGCCGGTGCGCACGGTGACGCTGCTGATCACGGACGGCGCCGACGCGGGCTCGCAGAAGGCGCGGGCGAAGGATGTAGCGGCGCTGGTGAAGGACCTGCACCGGGTGGAGAACCACATCGTCGCGGCGATGGGCATCGACGATGGGGTGACGGACTTCCGGCGCGTGTTCCAGGAGATGGGCATCTCGGACCGGTGGATTCTCACGCCGGGGCAGAGCGCCCAGGAGATCCGCGCCGCGTTCCAGGTGTTCAGCCAGTCCGCCGTGCGCGTCAGCCAGGGTGCGGCCAGCTTCAGCCGCACGGCGCTGGGCGGCTTCGGAGCCTAGCGGGCGCGGAAGGCCAGGCGTCACGCCCGGAGGAAGTCTCCGAGCAGCTCGCGGACCTCCGCTGGCCGCTCCTCGGTCACCCAGTGGCCGGTGTCCCGGAGGATGTGGGGCTCGACCTGGGTTGCCACTGCACGCGCCTGCGCGACGAGCGGTTCGCCCATGGACTTGTCACCGCCAATGACCATCACGGGCATGGGGAGTTTGTTCCGGGCCAGCTCCCGGAAGGCCTTCTTGTCCTGGTCCAACGCCTGGAAGTAGCCCCATGTCGAGTGGAGCCGGCCCGGGGCCGCGTAGGCCTCCGTGTACGCCTGCCGTTCCGCTTCGCCGACGGCCTGGGGATTGGCGGCGAAGTCGGTCCAGAAATGGTCGAAGTAGATGCGCTCGCGCCCCTGCACCAGCTTCTCCGCGGTGGGGCCGTTGAAGGTGAAGTGCCACACGTCCAGGCTCTTCATGACCTGGTCGGACCAGGGCTCGATGCCCGGCAGGAACGCGTCCAGGAGGGCCAGGCGTTCGACCTCGCCGGGAAACCGGGCGGCGTAGGCGTAGGCGACCATCAGGCCGATGTCGTGGCCCACGACGGAGACCTTGTCGAAGCCGAGCTTCTTCACCAGCGCGCGCATGTCGCCGGCCATCGTCTCCTTGTCATAGCCCTGCGCGGGGGCGGCCGAGCTACCCGCGCCTCTCAGGTCCGGGATGAGCACGGTGTGCTCCTTCGCCAGCTCCGGCGCCAGGCGCCACCACATGAGGTGCGTCTGCGTGTAGCCGTGCAGCAGCACGACGGGGCTGCCCTTGCCGCCGATGACGAAGTGGATCCGCGTGCCGTTGACGTCCTCGTCACCTTCGCGGAAGCCTTCCGGGAAGAAGGGACGGACGGTGCTCGGCTGCTGGCGTGTCATGGGCGCCTCCTCGCGGGAGCGGGTTCACGCCTCAGGGTGTGCATTCCCCGCGGGCGTGAGGTGCCAGGTCGAGCGGGGAGGCCGGCGCTCGGGTCCCGGATTCCTCAATCGTCCTGGGGCGGTTGCAGGCGGGACTGGATGAACTCCAGGTACTTCGCGTCGTCGCCTTCGAAGAGCTCCTCACCTCCGCCCATGAAGGCTCGGGCCAGCTCATCGGCGGCGCGGGCTTCGTCTCCCAGCTCCAGGGCGCACTGGCCGAGCCGCAGGTGGATGAAGGGATTGCCGAGCCCTCCCGGCGAGTGGACGGCTTCGCGGAAGTGCTCGCGGCAGTCCTCGAAGCGTTCGAGCTGGAAGTACATGTCGCCGATGGCGGCGCGCACCCAGGTGTTCTGCTGATGGTCGCGGGTGGGTTCCGGAATCAGGGCGAGGGCGGCCTTGAAGTGTTTCAGGGCCTGCTCGAAGTCGTCCTCTCCCGCCGCGGTGTCTCCCTGGGCGCAGAGGTCGGTGATGCGTTGGTGGGTTTCATCCGAGATGGACGTCATGATTCGTGCTCCGGGGACCTGGGAGACATTCGCGGTCCTCGGAGCAGTCTAGACGACACGTCGTGGGTTGGAGACGCCACTTGGGCACGAAACCGTGGGGACGGGCTGGCTGCTGGCTGATGCTGCTGGTGTTCTGGGCGGGCTGCGCCAGTGGACCCACGGTGCGGCTGCGCACGGAACGGGAGACCCGGACATACGCCCCGGCCACGTGGGACCGCAGTGTGCCGGTCAGCGCTCGGGAGTTCGAGGAGGCGCTGACGCGGCTGGTGCTGGAGGCGCCACTGACGGTGGGGGCACCGAAGGTGGTGCGCGCGGTCGCGAAGAAGGGGGCGCAGCTGGACCTGGGATTCGGGTTCATGCTGCGGGACGGGTACGGGCGGTGGTGCCGGGCGCATGAGGCTCCGGGGGACTGTCTGTCCTTGCTGGAGGACGGCGCGGGTTTCGGTG
The DNA here is from genome assembly GCF_003668965.1 of Corallococcus sp. AB030. Classification (NCBI taxonomy): domain Bacteria; kingdom Pseudomonadati; phylum Myxococcota; class Myxococcia; order Myxococcales; family Myxococcaceae; genus Corallococcus; species Corallococcus sp. AB030. The sequence continues at coordinate 16,696 of NZ_RAWQ01000039.1, read as the reverse complement.
AGTTGGACCGGCTGACGCTCGCGGTGGGCATGTCGCTGGACCCCCTTGCGCGCGAGTATTGGCGCGGCGCTGCAGGACACGCTGAATCCGGAGTTCTTCGTGTCCGTGGTGTCGGGCGCGATTGCGTCCTGGGTGGTGCTGGCCGCGGCGCCGGAGCCCGTGTTCACGAAGGCCGCGGCGGTGATTGCGGCCGTGTTCCTGGCGTACGTGGGTGTGCAGTCGTTCGTCGCCGTAGTGCGCGCGTGCTGGGCGCTGAAGGATGCGACGGACCGGGCGCGGACGTTTCAGGAGTTGGAGGAGGCGGCGGAAGTCTTCGCGCAGGCACTGGGGCCGGAGGTGGCGCGCGTCTTCGTGCTCGCGGTGACGATGTTGGTGAGTCACGGCGTGACGGTGGGGTTGTCATCCGCGCTCACGTTGATGCCCGGCTTCCCGGACGCAGTGCGGTTGGGCTCGACACAGGCGGGCTTCAACCCGGCACGCGTGCTGGACGTGAGCGCGGTGGCGGTGGTGGACGGCGTGGTGGAGGTGACGCTCGCGTCCACGGCGGTGGCCATGGCTGCCGTGGGCCCGCCTCCCGCGAGCAGCAGCGGAGGGATGCCGCCAGCAGGAGGGCCGGGCAAGTGGGTGCAGGTGAATGAGTCGATGTCCAACCGCGCCCGCGACTATCAGGCCCAGGTGACCGGAGCACCGAAGGGATCCGCGTACCGGGTCAAGCGAGGGGATGAGGAAGTCGACTTCGACGGCTATGACCTGGATGAGAACGTTCTGCTGGACGCCAAGGGGCCTGGCTACGAGCAGTTTCTTGATGAGGTGCCGAGATTCAAGAGGTACTTCGAGGGAGAAAAGGGCCTTCGTGAACAGGCAAGGCGTCAACTGAGCGTGGCCGGAGATACTCCTGTGCGTTGGCTTGTCGCGGAGGAGCGGTTCGCGAGGGTCCTCAAGAGGATGTTCGAGCGGGAAAGCATCGGCATTGAAGTCGTCCTACGTCCAGTCAAAGTCCCCCCTCCATGATGGAATCCTATTTTGCAGGTGCGTATTGGCTGGGACGTAGCGAATCCGCGGAGCAGTGCGCTCAGCGTGCCTCAGCCTTCTTCCAGTTCCTGGCCCGCATCGAACCGACATGGAACCGCTGGTGCGAAACAGCGAACTCCTTCGAGGAGGCGTCTCAAAAGCAGGTCGCTACGGACGTGGATTCGCTGCGCAAGCACTTCAGCAGGAAGGACCGCCGGCTGGGAGATGCCTTCCAGTACTGGCTCTGGGCGGGGGCTCGGCCCGATGAAACGGCGAGTGTCACTGGGACATGTGGCTCCGCGGATCCCTGGACTCCTTCTACCTGTGTCCTGTCCCCACCCGAGGAGGGGCCACTCTCAGAGCGCATCTTGACCGCGGCCGTGCTTTCCCAAGTGGTTCGGGAGATGGCGCTTGCTTGGGATCCTGAGTTTGGTTTCGCCACCTCGAGTGATCATTATGGGAGCCTGTCCTCACGGCCCAAGATGGGAACACTTCCTGGCTGGGTGATGTACTTCTCCCGCCAGAGGGGGACCGTGCCCCCGCTCCCCGCCCCCGTACGCGTCGAGCCCGTGGGCGACCTGGGAACCCTCGTGGTCCTCACTCCGGAGCGGTTCACGGTGACGAACCCGGAACACGTCGCGCTGGCTTCGGAGGTTCAACAAGTGCTCGACGCCGCGGGCCTGCTGCATCCCTTGCGGCTTCCTAGCTGACCCCATCCGTCAGGAACACCTCCGCGGCTCCTGACTGACCGCGTGTCTGTGCTTCCATCCGGTGGAACGCCGTGAGCGTCCGCGCCAGGCCGTCCACTCCGCCGAACTGGAAGCCCAGTTGCGTGCCGTAGCGGACGCAGCCCTCCACCTTCTTCGGCAGGTGCTCCGTGATGTCCACCGCCAGCGGGTGCAGGCCCTGGGGCACGGCGGGGTCGGGGTGGGCCTTCGGTTGGCGCACGGCGTACGGCGTGTCCCGGTAGTAGAGGATCCGGTTCGTTGGGATGCCCAGCCCCTTCACTGCTCGCACCACGTGCACGTGGTCCACGTGGCTTCCCAGGGCCTGGGGCACGAAGACGCGGTCTGGCTTCAGGTCCCACAACACCGGCTTCAAACACTTCGCCACCTTCGCTTCGATGACGTCGTCCGCTCGCGGTGGCTGGAACAGCGCTTCAGGGCTTGCGTAGCCCCGGTGCGGCGCTTCCTCCAGGTCCCCCCAGCGCACCTGGTCCACGCCCATGCAGGCCGCGAAGGCGCGGTCCTCTTTCCTCCGCAGGGCCATGTAGTCCACCTCCGGCCCCAGCCCCTTCGATGTCTGACATTGCAGCGCGAAGCCCTTCGGCCCCGGCACCGACTTCGTGAAGACGGTGACGAGCGCCACCGTCCACCCCTTCGCCTTCAACGCCGCCAACGTGCCTCCACAGGAGAAGGCTACGTCGTCCAGGTGCGGCGACACGAACAGGGCCGTGCTCATAGGAGGTGCGGCTCCGCCCGGAAGCGGCACGTGTGGTCCGCTCGCTCCTCCGTCATCGCCGGGTCGTAGAGGTGTGTCCACCGCGTGTCCGGCCGCGTGCCTGTCAGGTTCCTGTAGACACCTTGAATCCTCCGCCCCACCGCACGCCACGAGTACAACTCCCGCACCTCGCGCAGCGCCGTCGCCGCCAGCCGCTTGCGCAGCGGCGCGTCGTCCATCATCCGGCCCATCGCCTCCGCCAGCGCGGCGCTGTCCTTCGGCGGCACCAGCAGCGCGTCCCGCCCGTCCTCCAGGCAGTCCACCACCCCCACCGCTCGCGTCGACACGATGGGCAGCCCGGAGGCCATCGCCTCCAGCAGCGTGTTGGAGAACCCCTCTGAGTACGTGGGCGACACGAACAGGTCCGCGCTCCGGTACAGGTCCGGCGCCTTCGCGTAGAGGGATGCCCCCGTGAGCTCCACCACGCCGTGGAGCCCCTCCGTCTCCACCTTCGCTCGCACCGCCTCCAGGTCCGGTCCAATCCCAGACACCCGCAGCTTGAACCTCCGCCCGTCCGCCACCAGCCGCCGCACGGCATCCAGCAGCTCCATCACCCCTTTCCGAGCGTCCACCCGGCCGTGGTACAGCCACACCGGCACGTCCCGCGTTTCTCCCACCGCCGACTCACTCCTCGGATGGAAGCGCAGCGTGTCCGTGGCGCCGGGGACGATGGTGAACCGCTCCAGCGGTGTCCCGTGGTTCCCGCTCACTTCTTCCGCGAAGGACCTGCTCCCAATCAGCAGCGCCCCCGCGTGGCCCAGCACCGCGAGCATGGCCTGCTTGTGCGTCCCGCAGCAGGCCCCCACCCAGTGCCCATCTCCGCCCTGGATGGAGACGACGTTGGGCAATCCCAACAGCCTCGCCGCTTGCAGCGCCGCCAGGCCGCACGGATAGCCGTACTGCGCATGGATGAGGTCGAACGGGCGGCGCCGGTGCTCGCGGACCACCGTGTTCACCATCACCTCCAGGTCATGCTCGAAGCTCGCCGGCTGGCCCTGGTTGATGCGCTGCTCGCCCACCGACTCGCAGCCCAGCACGTGCGCGCCTGGGATTCCCGGTGGCGGCCCGCCCCCGTACACCGCCATGCCCGCCGCGTCGCTGCGGTACTGGCTCACCATCGTCACGTCGTGCCCGCACGCCACCAGCTCCCGCACCAGGTTCAGCGCATAGACGCTCATCCCCGAGATGGCCGGGAAGAAACGCCGGGAGATGAAACAGATTCGCAGTCCGTTCACGGTGTTCATGCCGCCACCTCCGCGCCCGTCGGCAGGCGCTTCCTCAACCATTCCAGCGCCCAGGGCACCAGCTCGTGCGCCCGGTGCGCGTCCCGTGACAGCTCCACGCACACCAGCCGGTCGTAGCCCGCGCGTGTCAGCTCGCGCAGCACCGACGGCACGTCCACGTCCCCTTCGCCAAAGGGCAGGTGCTCATGCACGCCGCGCCTCATGTCCTCCAGCGCCACCGTGCCCAGCACCTGCGCGAACTCGCGCACCGCTTCCGCGGGCGTCCGCTCCTGCGTCACCAGCAGGTGCCCCGCGTCCAATGCCAGACGCACGCCGGGCACCCGCGTCTCCAACTGGCGCCAATCGTCCACCGTCTCCACCAGCATCCCCGGCTCCGGCTCCACTGCCAGCACCACGCCGCGCGCCGCCGCGTACTCCGCCAGCCGTGCCACGCCGTCCACCAGCCACGGCCACGCGGCCTTCTCCGTCACTCCTGGGCGTGGCACTCCCGCCCAGAAGGACACCGCTTCCCCCCGGCACGTCCCGCACACGTCCACCGCGCGCTTCAGGAACTCCAGCCGTCGCGCGCGTCCTTGCGCGTCCGGAGTGATGAGCGTGGGCTCGTGCTTCCTCCGAGGGTCCAGCAGGAAGCGCGCCCCCGTCTCCACCACCAGCCCCAGGCCCAGCCGCTCCAGCCTCGTGGCGAGCTGTTCCGTGCGCCGCTCGAAGTCCGGCGCGAACGGGTCGAAGTGGTGGTGGTCCAGCGTCAGCGCCACGCCGTCGTAGCCACTGTCCGCGATGAGGCCCAGCGCGTCCTCGAAGCGGTGATTCGACACGCCGTTGGTGTTGTATGCGAAGCGCAGGGCCATGGCTCACTGCCCTCCGAAGCGGCGGCTCGCGAGCACCGCCGGCACCGCGTGGCGGTCCGGCTCCCGGTAGAGCGCGTACAGCCTCCCCACTCGCGCTTCCGCCAGCCGCACGTTGAACCAGACGGGGCCTCCCAGCCGTGACTCGGCCTCCGGCGTCAGTCGCACCGGCTGCGCTCCCGACGGCGGTGCTCCCAGGCCCACCAGCGGGTCCCTGCGCTCCAGGAGCCGCGCCACGTTGCGCTCGCCCAGGCGGTTGTACGTCATCGTCTCCACCTCCAGGCCTGGCACCAGCGCCTTCACCACGTGCACCTGGCGGCCCGGCGGCGACAGGTCCGCGACCAGGATGTCGAAGCCCTCCGCGTGCAGCTGCCTCACCACGTGGTCGCACCGGAGCGAGGGGTCCTCCACGGTGGGCGAACGGGGCAGGTCCTCGAAGCGCACCTTCTGGCGGATCATCAGCGTGCACGCCGTCAGCTCTCGCAGCGCCGAGGCCGGCAGCCGCGCCCACTCCACCATCGCGTTCAGCGCGCGCGGCTCCTCCGCGTCCAGGTCCACCCGCGGCACGAAGCGGTCCATGTATTCCGGCGGCGCCACCCGGGCCACGTGGCTCAGCGGCCCGTGCATGAACGCCTTGCGCGCGCGCGAACAGGCGTACTCCAGCAGCGCCTTGCGCAGCGCCCGGTCCCGGTCCGGGTCGGCCGCCTCTCCGCACGCCGTCACCATCAGCGGCTGGTCCCCCACGGACAGGTCGCGGCCCACCACGTACAGGTTCACCAGGCCGAAGTCCGTGCTGGCCAGCTTCGCCATCACCTCCACGCCCGCGCGGCGGTAGAGCTCCAGCAGTTCGCGCACATCTGGCGCCAGGTCCGTGCCCTCCAGGTCCAGCTCCACGCCCTGGTCCATGGCGCGGTACATCAGCCCGTTGCCGTCGCGTTGGATGAGCTCCAGCAGGCCGTGCGCCAGCGCCTGGGGCCGCGTCAGCCCCGCGCCCTGGCCGTTGGTGATGGGTGTGATGAGCGGTGTTCTCCCCTGCAATTGCCCGGGGTGGATGGCGACGTACTCCTCCGGCACCAGCACCCGCTCCCCCGTGGACAGCCGCTGCATCTCCACCCAGACGAGCGGCAGGTCCGGTTGATACGGACTGCCCGCGGGCAGCCCCAGCGTGAGCGGATCCGCCACCGCGGTGGGACCTCTCGCGCGCACCAGCGCCTCGTAGCTGCCGTGCACGCGCGGCATTCGGTGCATCGCGAGCTCACAGAAGGTCTCCTCCACCAGCTCGCCCAGCGCGCCCACCCGCGCCTCTTCGTCCGTGCGGCCATAGCCGTTGCCGTGCAGCACCGCGCTCGAACCGCCCCCCAGCGCCAGACTGGCGGAGGCCACGGGAATTCCCAGCCGGTCGATGGGGTCGATGCGGAACATCTGCAGGGCGCCGGTGGACATGGCGTGGTGATACGCATCCAGGGCTCGGGCAATGCTCATGACAGTTCCTCCAAGGGCAGGGGACGGGTGTGCGGCATGCCCGAGAGCAGCCGGTCGAACAGCGCCAGCGCGTGCTCGCGGGTGACGCCTCGCGCGAACTCGAACGGGGTGAAGACGTTCTCGAACGGGAGCTGCTTGAGCACCGCGCGGTAGCGGCGCAGCTCGCCGTGGCTCAGCGGAATCGCGGAGTGGAAGCCCTTGTGGCACGACAGGCCCGTGGGCCTGCCTCGCGCGTCCAGGTCCACCTTCAGCGCGTCGCCGCAGAACAGTGAACGGGTGCGCGCGTCGTACAGCACCGTCTGGCCCTCGTAGTGGCCGCCCACGCAATGCAACGTCAGGCCCGGCGCCAGCTCATGCTCGTCATCCACCGGCCAGCGCACCTGGAAGGCCTTGCTGTACTGGACCGCGTCCCGGTGCAGGACGAGCAGCGGGTCGAAGTGCTCCTGCAACTGCCACAGCGCCCCGAAGCCGTGCGGGTGCGACGCGGACAGCACCTGGAGGCCGCCCATCACCTCGATGAACTCCAGCGCGGGCCGCGAGTACCAGGGCGCGCCCTCGAAGCAGACGTTGCCTTCGGGTCTGCGCAACAGCCACCCCGTGGAGCCCAGGCCGAAGGGCGGCGTGCACGTGAAGCCCCAGATGCCGGGCAGCGCCTCCTCCCAGCGCGTGGTGAGCCGCTCCGACACCTGGCCCGCCGTCTGGAAGTCCCAGCCGTCGCGCGGCAGCGCGTTGCGCACGTCCAGGCACGTGGGACAGCCCGTGGGCCGCTCGCTCGGGAAGCCCGGCTGCCACGTGCCGCAATGGGTGCAGGCGTAGCGGGTCAGTGGCATGGCGGAAACGCCTTTCCGGCCTGCGTCGCCTGCGTCAGCAGCCCCACCAACCGCACGTCACGCTCTGGCGCGAACGGCTGTGGACGCCCCTCCAGCACGCACGTGGAGAAGACCTCCACCTGGTGGAGGAAGGGGCTCCGGTCCTCTTCCGGCGAGAGGGGGACCCACGTCTCCTCTCCCGTCTTCGCGTCGATGAGCGACAGGGAGCCGCCGGGTGTCTGGCCCATCGTCTTGTAGGCCAGCGCTCGCGCCCGGGTGCCGATGAGCTCCAGCGTGCGCCGGGGGTACGCGTCCGGGCAGTTGTAGGCCACCTGCAACAGGCCCAGCGCGCCGCTCTTGAACTGGCCCATCAGCACCGCGCCGTCGTCCACGGCGTAGCAGTGCACGCGCCGCTGCGTCATGGCGGTGAGCGACTCCCACTCGTCGCCCAGCACCACCTCCAGCAGGTCCAGGCCGTGCGGTGCCAGGTCGATCATCGCGCCGCCGCCGGCCTGCTCCGGGTCGATGCGCCAGTTGTCCGGCGTCCAGTCCTCGGGCAGCCAGCAGGCGTAGTGGATGCGCGCCTGGGTGACGGTGCCCAGCACGCCCTCCTTCACCAGCATGCGCAGCTTGCGGTGCGCCGCGTGGTGGCGCTGGTCGAACGCGGTGGCGTAGTGCACGCCCGCGCGCTGGCACGCGGACACCATGCGCAGGCCGTCGCGCGGCGTGACCGCCATGGGCTTCTCGCACAGCACATGCTTTCCCGCCGCTGCGCACACCTCCGTCATCGCCGCGTGCAGGTGGTTGGGCGTGGCGATGTAGACGGCCTGCACGTCCTTGTCCGCCAGCACCGACCCCAGCTCGGTGTAGCGATTCACGTCGTCCGCCGGGATGCGCATCAGCGCCTCCGCGTTCGCGTCGCACAGGGCCACCAGCCGCGCGTTGCTCGCGCCCTGGAGCGCAGGGATGACGTAGTCCCGTGCCACCCAGCCACAGCCCACCACCGCCCAGCCCAGCCTCCGGGGCCTCGGCTTCGCCTCGAACATGGTCACCGCCTGTTGGGAAGGTTCAGGAACCGCCGCTGGCTCATGGCCACACCGCCGCGTCGCGCAGGACGCCGTTGCCGAACGTCTGGAGCGGGCCGGGGTGGATCAGCTCCAGGTCCTCCATCGCGTGGCGCAGGGTGAAGCCCGCCGCTCGAGCGTGGGCCTCCAGCTCCAGCACCCGGTCCAGTGCGTCCGCGGCGTTGAAGGCGCGCGCCTCCGCCGAGTCCACGTTGCCGGTGAGCGACAGCGCCTGCCGCACGACACCGGCCAGCCGCTCCGGCAGCGAGGACAGGGCCTTCTCCGTGAGGCGCTTCATGACGGGCTCCAGCAGGTCCCCCAGCAGCGCCTCCCCGCAGTAGCCCGCGTCCGGCAGCACCGCGTTGAAGAGGTGGTGCGAAAGCCCCGCCACGAAGGGCAGGGCAGGGGACGCGCTGAAGCAGGGCGCGACGAGCACCGCGCCCACCGCCACCGCGTAGCAGTGGTCCGCGTGGCCCTCCTGCGGTGACACGAGGATGCGCGGCCGGCCGGGGAACGTGGCCCCGGCGCGGGGTTGACGCACCAGCCGGTCCACGAACAGGGGCGGCGGCACGTGACATGCCTCCTCCGGTGTCTGCGAGAGCGCCACGGACAGCCGCTCCCGCAGGCCGGGGGCCAGCGGCCCGGTCATCGCCTCCAGGCCCCGGTGCAGCACCCGCGTCGCGTCCAGCGGGGACAGCCCCGCCCGCTGGAGGACGTCCATGTCCAGGCCGCCCAGCCGCACCGCCGCCAACGCGCGCGCCGTCTCCTGCAGCGCGACGATGCGTGGGTCCATGCCGGAGGCCAGCGCGGCCCAGGCCCGGCGGAAACCGTGCGCCGCCAGACCGTCCGGATGGTCCGGGGTGCGGATGCGCTTGAGGTCCATCAGCTCCGACAGGAGCGGACGGAGCTTCGCCAAACGGCCAGGGGACGCCGTGTCACGCGCGGGTGCGTTCATGGCTCAACCCCTGATGCGTTCCGGAAGGCGCTCCACCTGCCGCGCGCTGCCCTTGGACAGCCACGTCATCAAGCGGCGCTGCTGCTCCGCCATGGCGTGCTCCACGGGCTCGCCGTCCTGCGACATGGGGGCCTTGAAGAAACAGCCCAGCGCGTCGATGACGCCGCACTCGCCCCGGCGCTTCGCCAGGTCCAGCGTGCGCGCCAGCTCCACGACGAGCGGCGCGGCGAGGATGGAGTCCTTGCAGAGGAAGTTGAGCTTCAGCTGCATGGGCTGCCCCAGGAAGCCCGTCACGTCGATGTTGTCCCAGGCCTCCTTGTTGTCTCCGCGCGGGCGGTAGTACTGGATTTGGACGACGTGGTCCTGGACCTTGTAGCCAAGGATGCTGTCCAGCGCGGCGCCCTTGGTGTCGAGCTTGTTCTGCTTCGACGCCGGGTCGTTGAGGGCCTCTCCGTCGCGGTTGCCCAGGATGTTGGTGGAGTACCAGCCGTCCACGTGCAGCGCGCGGTCACGCAGCGCGGGCGCGAGCACCGTCTTGAGCAGCGTCTGCCCCGTCTTGCCGTCCTTGCCCGCGACGGGCGCGCCGGTGCGCTTCGCCAGGAGCAGCAGCGCGGGCACGTCCGCGGCGACGCTGGGCGTGAAGTTGGCGAACGGGAGGCCGTCCACGATGGCCGCGTACGCGTAGAGCATCGCGGGGCCGATGTCCGGGTCGTTCGCGTCCAGGGCCTTCTCGAAGGCCTCCGGCGTGGCGAACTCCGGACGGGTGAGGTCCACGGCCTTCTCCGTGGAGGCCAGGTTCACCACCACCACGCGCTCCAACTGCTCACGTTGCTTGAAGCGGGCCAGGTCGTCGCGGATGGCCAGCACCTGTTCGCGCAGGGTGCGCGCCTTCTTCTCCGCGGTGCCGACGACGTTCTTGCAGAACTTCGCGTTGGAGGCCGCGGGCCACGGCCGCATGCGGCCCAGCGTGGGCGCCACCGCCTCCAGCTGCGCCTCCGTCAGCACCGCGTGGTTGCGCGCCGCGTGCGCCAGGTCGTCCTCGAACAGGTCCCAGCCGCCGAAGGTCAGCTCGCCGTACTCCACCATCCCCAGGCCCTTGGCGTCCGCCAGAGGCAGGCCCCGCGTGTCCACCCGTCCCCGGCGCAGGAGCTCCATGCCCGCCACCGCCGTGGTCGCCACCGCGCCGCCCAGTCCCACCACCGCCACGCCCAACCGCTCGTTGCCCGCCATGTGTGAAGCCCCTCCCCGCCGTTGTGCCCCGTGCTCTCGCGGCGACACTTCGGAAGCGCCCCAGGGTGACTGGCGCCCCCGAGGTTGGAGGCACCGGAGGTGCCCATTCGCCGTGAGAGTTTCGGGAAGGTCTCCACATGCCTGGAGGCTTTCAACTCAGCCCCCAGGCCGTGGCCACTGTCGGCTGATGGAGGACGGTCTCAGACGTGCCGCAGCTTCCACCCACCGCGCCGGAAGAGGGCGGCGCTCGCCAGGCCGAGCGCTCCATACGTGACGGCGATGGCGATGAATGCGCCCGAGGGACCCAGGCCCAACGGATGGGAGAGGATCCACGCGAGCGGCAGCTGGAGGCCCCAGGAGAAGAGTGCGTTCACCACCGTGGGGGTGGTGGTGTCGCCCGCGCCGTTGAAGGCGTGGGGCAGCACGGTGACGAAGGCGTAGAGGGCCAGGCTGCAGCTGACGATGCGCAGGCAGCGCACGGCGTGCAGGCCCACCTCCGGCTCGGAGGTGAAGCGGTGGATGAGGGGCTCCGCGAAGAGGAGGAAGCCCACCGCCACCACGCCCAGGAACGCGAGCGTGTAGAAGCTGGCGCGCCACGCGGCCCGCTCCGCGCGGTCGGTGTCGCCCGCGCCCAGGCTCTGACCCACCAGCGTGCCCGCCGCGTGGGACAGGCCCCATGACGGCTGCTGCGCGAAGAGCAGGATGCGCATGGCCAGCGTGTAGCCCGCGAGCGCGGTGCTGCCGAAGGTGGCCACGATGCGCATCAGCACCAGCCAGCTGGACATGCCCAACAGCGACTGGAGCGTGGCGCCTCCTGACAGCTTCAGCAGCGAGCGCAGCGTGGACACGTCCACGCGCAGGTGGCGGCGGCGCAATTCCAGACGCCCGCTGCCCTTGAGCAGGCGGTACACCTGATACAGCACGCCGGTGGAGCGCCCCACGGTGGTGGCCAGCGCGGCGCCGGTGACACCCAGCGCGGGCACGGGGCCCAGGCCGAAGATGAACAGCGGCGCGAGCACGATGTTCACGGAGTTGGCCAGCCACAGCGCGCGCATGGACGTGGCCGCGTCCCCCGCGCCGCGCAGGATGGCGCTGATGAGGAACAGCAGCATGATGATGGGATAGCTGGCCAGCATCAGCCGCGTGTAGCCCGCGCCGTGCTCCACCACGCCGGGCGCGGCGCCCAGGGCCATGAGCAGCGGACGCGCGAAGAAGCTGCCCGCGAACGCCAGCGGCACGGCCAGCGCGAGTCCCAGGCCCAGGGCCTGCACCGCGGTGCTCGCGGCGCGCTCCGGATCCTTCTGCCCGATGCGGCGCGCGATGAGCGCGGTGGCTCCGATGGACAGACCCAGCGGCAGCGTCTGGAGGAGCGTGAGCATGGACTCGGTGAGGCCCACGGTGGCGATGGCGTCCGCGCCCAGGCGCGACACGAAGAGCACGTCCACCAGGGCGAAGATGGACTCCATCACCATCTCCAGCACCATGGGCACGGACAGCAGCAGGAAGGCGCGATCCACGGGCCCGGTGGCCAGGTCCTCGGTGGATCCCTTCACCGCCAGCCACAGGGAGGCAAGGAGGCCCCTGGCTCCAGTGGTGGAGGGGGCGGCGTCCGGGGCGAGGATTTCAGGCGGGGGTTGCGTCATGGATTGCGCGTTGCAACGGGACGCCTTCCGCCTTTCATCCCTCGCGGTTCCCCGCTCGCCGGCGCGTGCGGACGGGTAGATTGAGGGCATGGCTTCCGGTCCCCGCGTCCTCCTTCTCGCCGAGCGCTTTCCCCCTGACATCGGAGGGCTCGCGCGCAGCGGGGCGCGCACCGCGGGCTCGCTCGTGCGGCTGGGCGCACGCGTGGACGTGGTCGCCTGGACGCGCACGGCGCAGCCCGGAGCGCTGGAGACGGTGCCGGACGCGGGGGACGTGTCGCCGTTCGCGAAGGGCGTCACGCTGCACCGGATGGGGTTGTTCGGCAGCGCGGACCTGTCCATGCAGCACACGCTCGATGTGCTCGGCCACCTGCACTCGCGGCGGAAGTATGACCTGGTGTGGGGGCACTACCTGTACCCGCCGGGCTTCCTCGCGGTGGTGTTCGCGCAGAGCGCGGGGCTGCGGTCCATCCTCAGCGCGCGGGGCAATGACGTGGATCAGCTGATGTTCCCGCCCGGAGACTTCGCCCGCCTGCTCTGGACGATTCAGCGGGCGGACGTGCTCACCGCCGCGTCCGCGGACCTGGGCCGGAAGATGGCGATGCTGCTGGGCCGCGACCCGGGCGTGGAAGTCATCCCCAACGCGGTGGACACGGCGCTGTTCTCACCGGGCCCCGCGGACGCGGCCCTGCGCGAGCGATTGGGCATCCAGCCGGGCGAGGCGGTGCTCGGCTTCTCTGGAGAGCTGCGCCACAAGAAGGGGCTGCCGTTCCTCTTGTCCGCGCTCACGGAGGTGCGGCGCGTGCGGCCCGCGTGCCTGCTGGTGATTGGCGAGGTGCGCGCCCGGGACGCGGAGCACCTGGTGGCCTACCGGGCGGAGCATCCGGAGGACGCGGCGCGCATCATCATCTCCGGCGCGCTGGAGTCCCCGGAGCTCATCGCGGAGCACCTGCGGCTGTGTGACGTGTATCTGCAGCCGTCGTTGTGGGAGGGCATGCCCAACGCGCTGCTGGAGGCGATGGCGTGCGCGCGGCCGGTCATCGCCAGCGACGCGGGCGGTATCCCGGAGGCGGTGGAGTCCGGGGTGAATGGCTTCATCGTGGAGAAGGCGCTGCTCAACCACCTGGGGCAGGCGTGCCTGGACGTGCTGGGGATGCCCGAGGCGAAGCGCGCGGCGCTGGGGGCCGCGGCGCGCGCGCGAATCGAGGCGGGCTTTCAGGCGGACGCGGAGGCTGCGGTGTTGTCTCGCGTGCTGACTCGCGCGATGCCCAGGTCGTCCGAGTAGGCGTTCACGAGCGCCTCCTGCGCGCGGCCCCACGGGAAGTCGCGCTCCACGCGGGCTCGGGCGTTGGCGCTCATGGCGGCGACGAGGGCGGGATGGGCGATGAGGTCCTTCACGGCCTCGGCGATGGCCTTGGGCGAGCCGGGGCGGACGCGGTAGGCCTCGGTGGCCTCCGCGAGCGCGCGCACCACGGGCAGGTCGCTGACGACGACGGGCGTGCCGGTGGCCATGGCTTCGATGAGCTTCAGGGGGCAGCAGCCCTGCACGCAGTTGCGGTCGTTCACGGGCAGCGGCACGAGCACGACGTCGCAGGCGTGGTGCAGCCGGGCGAGCTCTTCCTGGGGCAGGGGTTCGAGGATTTCAACGGCGCCCTGGAGCACGAGGTCTCCGCACCGGTCCAGGAGGGCGCGGCGTGCGTGCTTGCGCAGAGGGCCCACGAGGGTGAGGGTCACGGGCAGGTCGCGGCGCAGGATGCGGCAGGCCTCGATGGCGTGGTGCACGCCCTGCCACGCGGTCATGGTGCCGCTGTAGAGCAGGCGCAGCGGGCGGCCCGCTTCAGGGGCGCGTGGGAGCGCGTAGCGGAACACGTCCAGGTCCACGCCGTTGGGGATGACGCGCAGGCGCTTTGGATCCGCGCCGCGTGAGAGCAGGTGCTCGGCGGTGACGGCGCTGGGCGTGACGAGGAGGTCCGCGGCCTGGAGGCAGGCCTCTTCCTGCGCGAGCAGCTTGCGCATCAGCTCCATGTCATCGGAGACATCGGGATGGTGGTACTTGAGCTCGATGGAGGGCAGGCCGTTGACCTCGTAGACGAGCGCGTCGGTGAGGGCGGCCTTGCGCCGGGCGATGGGGTAGCCCTCGAAGATGGAGCGGACGTGGACGACCTTCGCGCGCGGCCGACCCCTCCACCACGCACCCAGGTGCGAGCGGAACGTCAGCGCCTGGGCGACCAGGTCTTTCCCGCGGGCACCCAGCGGGTGGTAGGTGATGTGGGGACCCAGGGCAGGCGGGGGAGCGCCCGGCGCGTCGCCGATGGCCACGAGGTCCACCGGGCCAAACGCGGCGCCCAGGGCCTCCACGAAGGCGCGGATGTGCACGGCGGCGCCCTTGGGCGCGGGGAAGCGGTCGAAGGACGCGTAGACGATTCCAGAGGAGGCCACGGACGGGTGCTACCGCGACGGCGGGCCGGCGGCAAACCGGGCGGTCCGGAGTTCGGGCAGGATGGCGCGCATGCTCATGTGCTCCGTGGTGATGGTGGCGCTGTTCACGGCCGCGCCCGCTCCCAAGTCCCAGCCGCTCACGTGGAAGGTCACTGGCTCCGATGATGTGACGTTCGAGATGTCCTCGAAGGACCTGCGCGCCCTGCGCGGTGGCAAGGAGGTCTTCGGCCTCCTGTCCCGCAAGAAGGGCTTCCTGGAGGACCTGAAGCCCGACCCGGAGGAGACCCGGGACATGTCCGACTGGGAGGCCTACCACTCCTTCAAGGTGCTGTCGGTCGTGGGGCCCTGGGCGAGCTACGAGGAGTCCAGCTCCGGCTACACCGGCGGCGCCCACCCATACGCGCACTCCGGCTACGTCACCTGGGACGTGACGAAGGAGCACGGCGCCTTCAACCTGCTGGACGTGTTCCCGGAGAAGGACGTCCTCCAGGCCCTCAAGGCCGACAGCTTCGTGAAGGAGCACATCGACGACGCGAAGGCCTTCAACGACGCGAAGACCGTGGCGGGCCTGATGGAGATCCTGAAGCCCGGCGAGGACTGCGTGGGCTTCAACTCCTCCGGCCTGGACAACGTGAAGCGCTCGGTCGCCTTCCACCACGTCGAAGGCGACAAGGTCGCCGTGCGCATCGCGTTCGCCTACGACAACGAGTCCTGCCGCGGGAACATGTTCGTGGTGGGCGTGCTGCTGCCCATCCCCGAAGCGCTGAAGCCCGCCCTGGAGCGCGCCCGCACGCGCCAGGAGGGCTTCCTCATGAAGGACGCCAGGAGCGCCAAGGCGCCCTCCCTGAGCTTCGAGTGGGAGGGCGCCGACGCGAAGAAGCCTTGATCAGGCCGGCCGCTCCACGTTGCCGTCCGCGTGCCGCGCGAAGCGGCCTTCTTCTCGCGCGTGCACCGGGTCGTGGCTGGGCCAGGGCCAGCCGCCGAAGCCCGTGCGCTGGTAGTCCGCGAAGGCCTGCTGAATCTCCTGCCGCGAATTCATCACGAACGGGCCGTACTGCACGACCGGCTCGCCAATGGGCCGCCCCTGGAGCAGCAGCAGCTCCGCCGTCTCCGGGCCGTTCTCCAGCACCACGTCCACGTCCGCGCGCAGCTCGATGGCGTTGCGCGCCGGCACCGCCCGGCCGCCGACCTTCATCCCAGCGCCCAGGAAGAAGTAGAGCATCCGGTTCGTGCCGCGCTTCGCGGCCGGCAGCGTCCAGCGCGCACCCGGCTCCATCTTCAGCGTCCAGATGGCCACGTCCGCGTCCGCGTTCGCGGCCCAGGACTTGGGCGGCGACGGAGGCGCCTGGATGTCACCCAGGTTGCCCGCCACCACGGTGATGTTCGTGGCGCGGCCCGCGTCGTCCTTCGCCACGTGGCGCGGGATGACGTTGTTCCACAGCATGGAGAAGTGCGCGGGCACCATCTTGTTGGCGCGCGGCAGGTTGAGCCAGATTTGAAACAGCTCGATGTGGTTGCCCTGGTCCTGCTTGAGCAGCGGGAACATCTCCGAGTGGTTGATGCCGCCGCCCGCGGTGAGCCACTGCACGTCGCCCCCGCCGAAGCGCGCCGCCGCGCCCAGCGAGTCCGAGTGGTCCAGCAGCCCGTTGCGCACGATGGTCACCGTCTCGAAGCCCCGGTGCGGGTGCTGCGGGAAGCCCGGCACCACGGTGCCGTGGTACATGTTCCAGCCGTCCCGCCCCGCGAAGTCCTGGCCGATGTCCCGGCCCGCGAGCGATGCCTGGGGCCCCAGCTTCTCGTTGCCCTGGGGGTAGCGGTCGTCATGGTGCACGCAGAAGAGGAACGGATCCGGCGTCCGCCACGGGGTGGGGGACGGCCCGAGCGGATCCACGCGGACCACGGCTTCCGGTTGCTGCGCCTGCTGACTCATCTTCGACTCCTCTGCCTTTCCCGAGCCGCGTGAACACCCCGCGACGGTGGTGACACCCGCCGCCGCGATGAGCTTCAGCGCTGCCCTCCGGCTCACTTCATCCACGGTCCACCTCGCGCTCCATGCCGTTGGGGCCGCCCATCCTACCTAACGTCCCCGCCTTCCCGGCGCTCGGCTTGCCTGCATGCCCGGCGGTTCACCCCTGGTGGGACGGCCCGGAGGCCCCTACGCTCGCGCACGGGTCCGCCCGACGGGCATCGCAGGGAGTCCACCGCCTTGGCGGTCAACATCAGCCGCTTCCACGAAGTCTTCCGCTATCAGTCCCGCGCGCCGGTGCCGGACCTGCTCGAGGACATGGAGGTCCTTGCCCATCTGGACGCCCGCGCGGAAGGGCAGCGGCGTGCGCTGGCGTGGTCCGGGGGGTGCACCGTGATTTCGGGCGGGGGGATGGCCGTCCTGACCTACATCTCGTGGGTGGGCACCATGGAGAGGCATGAGCTCACCGAGGCGGGCGCCCAGCTCCTCCAGGTCACGGGCGGGGTGGGCG
>NZ_RAWQ01000399.1:0-3038 GCF_003668965.1 Corallococcus sp. AB030 | reverse complement strand
GGAGTCCGGCCCGCTGGACAGAGTGTGCTTCTGGGCCCGAGTTATGGCCCGGAGCGATACCGCGGCGCTCGAGCACCTAGTGGCTGTCCGCCCTAACCTCGCGAAACTATGAAGGCCGTGGCGCCAGGCGTGTGCCTCCGCGCGCCAGGCAGGAGCTCCACGGGAAAGTGACCAAGCGCGGCCTGGCCCAGCGAAAGTGAACGGCGAAACTGAACGCGAAAGTGTCCGTTCACTTATCGGAGGGCGCTCTCAGACGGGGTCGGCGGGGGCCGCGACGTCCGTTGGAGGATCCACGAGGGCGTCGCCCTTGGGGCAATCCGGGGCGGCTGCGTCGAGGTCCTCGTCGCTGCTCTCCACCACTGCCGCATCCACCTCGCCGCGCTCGGCGGGCGTCGTCTCCCGCGCGGCGCGCAGGGCCTGGGCGTGCCGAGCCTGGAGGCCCTCCAGCGAGAAGGTGGCGTGCAGCTCCTGGCGAGAGTCGGCGCCGCCCTGCACGAACTCCTTCAGGCGCACCATGGTGTTGAAGTCGGTGGGGTTGTCGACGCGCACGCGCCCTTCCGCTAGTGCCTCCTCGAAGCCGAGGAGGTAGCCGTCAATCATCTTCAGGGCGTCGTCCTTGGAGACGGCGATGGCGTTGGCGCGCAGTTCAATCAGCTTCTGGTCCGCCTTGGTGGCGATGCGTGTCTTGGCCTCCTCGCGGCGGCGCAGGCAGTTGTGCTCCCTGGAGTAGTTGGCGACGAGGGAGGTGGCGACACCGAAGCGCTCGGCCAGCTCGCGGTACGAGGCGTAGCTCGTCATGGTGCTGCCATCCGGCAGCGTCTTCACGTCGCCGAAGACGAGCGCGCGGTCCAGCTCCTGGCGGGGGAGGGCGGACTCCTCGGACTTGCGGGGGCGGCCCGTCTTGCGCTTCGGAGGAGGTGGCGCTTCGTCCAGCGCGGGCGTCTCGTCCAGCGCGGGCGTCTCGTCTAGCGCGGGCGTCTCGTCCACCGCGGGCGTCACGGCCGGCTGCTGGCCCGCGAGGAGGCGCTTGCGGCGGACGAGGCAGTCGTGCTGCTGGGCGTACTTGGCGACGGCGCTGTGCGCGACACCGAAGCGCTCGGCCAGTTCGCGCAAAGAGGGGTAGCGCCTTTTCACACGGCCCCGGGTGGTGGGCACCTCCTCGCCTTCCACGAGGAGCTTGTCCACCTCGGCATGGGGCAGCCGAGGGCCTTCGGCCTTGGTGGGGCGCCCCAGCTTCTTGAGGGGCTTCTTCTGGGCCATGCCTTCCCTCAGCAGCCTCCGGAGGGCTGCGGTACCGCGTCCACGGCCTGGGTGCGCAGGCGCTGCATCAGCCGCGTGCGCTGGCGCTTCAGTCGCTGGTACGTCCTCTCGGCCTCGGCGGCGTCGCCCTCGACGAGGCGGCTGACGTAGGCGCGCAGCTTCTCGCGCCGGACGACCGTCGCCATGAGGACCTCGACGTCGCTGCGAGGCAGGGTGGCCTGGGCCAGATGCACCAGCACGGCGTCGCGCTTCACGAAGCTGCGGCGGATGCTGGGCCGCCTGGGGCTCTCCAGCGGAGTGACGGACCGCACGTCGGGCAGCCACTCGGCGAACTGCTCCTGGGTGTACGTCTCGTGCTGCTCCGCGCGCTCCTTGCGCAGGTAACGGAACACCTCGCGCGCCGTCTGCTGGCGCAGGCGGACGGCAGTCCAGTCACCCCAGCGCGAGAGGGGGAAGGCGCGTGCGACGGAGAGGAAGGTGGCGAGGACGAGCTGGTCCAGGTCCTCCCTGGGCACGGCGTTACCGAGGAGGCGGCGGCGCAGGCGACGCAACATGGGGGCGTAGGCGGTGGCGAGGGCCGCCGTCCACACGGGGCTGGAGGAGGCCTGCATTTCGGCCACCAGGGCCCGGGTGAGGGCCTCCCGCTCCGGGTACGTCTCCTCACGCGCGTCAGCCATGGCGGCCTGCACCGATTCGAGTGTGGCATGACGCGCGAAGGCCGGCCGCTGAGTGCGCGCAGCCGCGAAGACAGCCTGGTGCCGAGGGGCGAGCGCCTCCACACGAAGCAAGCCCAGGAGGTGGTCGAAGAAGTCACTCACCGGGGACGTGCCTCCCACCACTCGCGCACCAACTCGAGGAAGTCGTCCAACGGCATGGCGACGAGGGGCGGCTGCCCGTCGTCCTTGCACACAGCCAGCGGCCAGCGGCCCGCCGGGCACGTCTCCAGGGCCTGGCGCAGGGCTTCGCGGACATTGGTGCGCTGGTGGGCCTTGGCCTCCAGCCAGAAGCACGGCACCTCGACGTCCGACACCTCCTGGCCGGTGCGATACTGGAGGCCGCGGCGGATGAGCGCCTCAGGCATGGCTTCGCGGAAGCGGTGGACGAGGGCGCGCTCGAAGTCAGCGCCCTTGCGACGAGAGGAAGCTCCACTCACGAGACACCTCCCGACTCCTCCAGCAGCCGCTCCATGTGCCCGCCACGGGCCATGCGCACCGCGAGGCAGCGGGCCACTTCCAGTGCGCAGCGGGCGTCCGCCATGGCTCGGTGGGGCGTGGGCCGGTGGAGGCCGAAGCGCCTGGCCAGGGCGTTGAGGGAGAGGGACTCCACCTCGCCCGTGGCGAGCAGCGGCCACGCGAGGCTGGCGGTGTCGAGGCGGTGGTAGTCGACGGAGGGCAGAGTCATTTCGGTGCGGCGGTAGCCCTCGACGAGGAAGCCCCAGTCGAAGCTGGTGTTGTGGCCGGCCACGAGGGTGCCAGCCAGGAGAGGCGTCACGGTGGCGAGAACCTCCTGTAGGGGCAGGGCGTCTCGCCACTCTTCGTCGGAGTAGCCGCACACGGCCAGGGCTTCGGGGTGGGCGTCGGCCAGCCGGGTGGGCTGCACGCGGGCTTCGTACTCCGCCAGCACCTTGAGGCTGCGGGCGTCGACGCGGAGGACGGCCACCTCCAGCACTTCGTGCCGGGAGGCATCCAACCCCGTCGTCTCCAAGTCGATGAAGGCGAGCGTCCGCAGGTGCGGCGGGAGGCTCGGGAAGAGCGGTGGGGGGAGGGCAGAGACAGGGG
>NZ_RAWQ01000398.1:0-3168 GCF_003668965.1 Corallococcus sp. AB030 | reverse complement strand
GGGTGGGCGAGGCGCTGGGCTTCCTCTCCGAGAGGGACGACGCGGCCACCGCTGCCGCAAAGTTCGCTGCCTTCGGCGCCTCCGGAGCCACGGTGGGTCGCGCCCTCGCCCGCGTCTTCGACTTCGTCGTCCTGGCCCTCACGGCCGCCGCGGAAGTGGTGGAGGGCTTGGCGGGGCAGTGGGGCTACATGAAGGCCGGCGTCGACGTCCTCCTGGGCAGCCTGGCGCACCTCGGCTCCGTCCTCGGAGGAGCGCTCTCTGGCCTCCTGGGCACCAGCTCCGCCGCGAGGGAAGGCGGCAGCATCTGGGTGGCCATGGGGCAGGCCATCGGGTTTGCCATCGGCAACATCACCACCGTCGTGGGCGTGCTGGTGTCCGCCATCTCCCTCTCGGTGTCCGTGGTGGGCGGCGTCCTCAACGCGGCCCTGGCGGCCTTCTCAGGCATCGTCGACGTCTTCTGGGGCGTGGTGTTGACGCTCAGTGGCATCCTCACCGGCGACTGGGCCGAGGCATGGACGGGGATGCGGCTCATCGTCTTCGGCACGGTCGACGCAATCTCCGGCGTCCTCCTGGAGCTGGTGGGTGCCATCCTCGGCGTCGTGGACGCCGTGGCGAGCCTCTTCGGTGCGAACACCGGCCTCCAGCAAGCTCTGCGGACGGCTCGGCTGGGCCTCCACCGGGACTTGTCCGTCGCCTTCGGCCTTGAGGACTCCACCGGCAGCGCCGCCACACCCGCGTCCGTCGTCACCACGGCCTCGCCCACCTCGCCAGTGGACTGGCCCCTGGAGTCCTCGTCCATGCCGGCGGTGGCCGCCCTCCAGGCCTCGCTGCCCCAGGCCGAGGTGCTCTCCTCGCAGCCGGCCTCGCCTCCCAGCGCGCCCGTCCTCGTGAGTGTCCAGGTGGACGGAGAGGTGCTTGCCCAGGCCACGGCGCGCGCCGAGAGGGACGCCGCCTCCCGCAGCTTCTCCCCCATGCCGGCGTACTGAGAGGCAGGCCCCGACATGTCCATCGCCGCCGGCCTTGCCCGTCCCCCTCGCTGCCTCCTCGTGAATGTCCTCACCGGCGAAGCCATGGAGTGCCTCTTCAACCCCACGCAGCTCACCGAGAAGCTCCAGGTGAATTGGAACCGCCTGGCGGTGCCGGGTCTCTCCCACCAGGTGCTCCAGTTTCAGGGCACCTCCAACCGGCAACTGGCAGGCGTGGAGTTCTACCTCGACGCCTTCTTCGCCACGCAGCAGGCCGACGCCTCCAACATCATGGAGTTCCGCGGCTTCTTGCGTGCCCTCACCGTGCCCCCGGCGGGCACCGAGGGTGTGCTGGCGACAGCACCGCCGCGGGTCCTCGTTCTCTGGCCCGGCGTCCTCACCGTCGAGTGCGTCGTCGCCAGCGTGGAGTTCCAGTACCGCCAGCTCGCCGTGGACGGACGCGTCCTCGTCTACACCGCCATCGTCACCTTCGAGGAGGTGCTGGACACCCGCGTCACCTCCGAGCAGCTCCGTCAGGAGGTGCCGTAGTGGCTCCTCATGCCGGCAGCCGCTACTCCTTCTCCCTCGGCTTCCGGGACGAAGTGGGCCGCCTGCTGCTCACCGAGAGAGTCCCCTACGGCTTCCAGCCGCACGCGGACACGCGCGTCCACCTCGTGGCGCAGGGCAACTCCCTCTGGGGCCTCGCCGGCCGCTACTTCGCGCCCCTCCCGCGCGCGTGCGGCTTCTGGTGGGCCATCGCCGACTTCCAGCCGGAGCCCATCATCGATGCGACGCTGGAGCTGGAGGTCGGGCGGCGCCTCTACATCCCCTCGCTGCGTGTCCTCACCGACGTCATCCTCAGCGAGCAGCGGCGGAGGGCCAGCGAATGACGCGGCCCCTCGACAGGAGCGCGCCTGGCGTGCGCCTCACGCTGCTGGCACACGAGAAGGCCCGCAGCGGTGAGCCCCTCTCCCTGGAGGGCCGTGTCCTCGGCCTCACCTTCGAGGACTCCGCGACGAAGGCCGACAAGCTGTCCCTCCAGTTGGACAACTTCGACCTGGCGCTCTTCGACAGGGCCGAGTTGGTGGGCGGCGCGGTGCTGGAGGTGTCCTGGGGATACCCGGGTCTCATGGCCCCGCCGCGGCGAGTCGTCGTGAAGAAGCTGAAGGGCTTTCAGGTGCTCACCGTCGAGGGCCAGGCGCTCAGCGCCCTCATGCACCGCGAGGCGAAGACGCGCACCTGGAAGGGCAAGACGCGCGCCCAGGTGGTGCGAGAGGTGGCCGCCGAGTACGGCTATGAAGAGGACTCCGTCCACGTCGAGGACACCGGAGAGTCCTTCGACACCATTCACCAGGCCGGGGAGACGGATGCGCGCTTTCTCCGGCGCCTGGCCGCGAGGGAGGAGTTCGAGTTCCACGTCGACGACAAGGGCCTCACCTTCGGCCCGCGCAACCAGGCTGCCGCGCCCACCCAGGTGCTGTGGTGGTACGCGGACGCGGGCCGGGGCAACATCCTCTCCGTCAACGTCGAGTCAGAGCTGGGCCGCCGCGTGGGCCAGGTGGGCGTCCGTGGCCGCGACGCCATGGCCAAGGCAACCATCGAAGCCCAGGCGAGCAGCGCCACCGTGGAGCGCACCACTCTCGCGGACTACCTCGAGGTGGTGGACAAGCGCACGGGCACCACGTCGCTGCAGCTCCGCAACAGCACCACCAGCGTCCAGCCCACCTCCGCGTCGACACCTGCCCAAGCCCAGCGCGAGTCCGAGGCCCGCTTCCGACGCGCGGAAGCCGGCACCGTGAAGCTGTCCCTCCAGGTGGTGGGCAACCCCTCCTTGCGCGCGAAGTCCGTCGTGGAGGTGCGCGGCATCTCCAGCTTCCTCTCCGGGAAGTATTACGTCACCGAGGCGAAGCACGTCCTCTCCGCGTCTGGCTACACCACGGACTTGAAGCTGTCGCGCGACGGCACCGGCCGCCGGCAGCAAGCCAGCCCCGAGAAGCAAGGCCAGCCCCAGGGCGGGCAGCCCAACCCCAGCGCACCCGAAACGACTGGGGCACTGAAGGAAGTCGAGGCCTTCGATGTCATGGGCCGGGGTAATGGATCGCAGCGGGGTCACCCAAGCTGTTCGTAGCGGGGTCGGCCAAGCGGATCAGTCCTGGGTCGGCCAAGCGGATCGCAATGCGTAGCAGGAGGGCGGCGCCCCCGC
>NZ_RAWQ01000397.1:0-3274 GCF_003668965.1 Corallococcus sp. AB030 | reverse complement strand
AGGCGGACGGCGAAGTCTCCCTCTGGGCCGAGGCTCGCGGCCCGTCGCGCTGAGACGACTCACCCAGCAATCATTCGCCGAACCTCTCCGTCAACGTCGCTCTCGACGGGCTCGGGCGAGGACTTACGAACTTCTTGCCCGCTCCCGTGCCGGTGCTCACCACCGCCAGGTACTCGCCGCCCTGGGCCAGCGTCAGGCTGGCCACCTTGGACAGCTGGCCGTAGCCCGCGTCGTCGTCCTGCGCGAGCACCGTGGTGCCGTAGCTGCCGCTCGTGTTCCTGGGGCCGTAGATGAACAGGCCCGTATCCAGGTACATGCTGCTGCCCAGGTGCGTGACCTCCAGGCTCACCTTCGCGCCCGCTGCCACGTTGAAGCTGAAGGACAGATACTGCGGGTTCGTCGTGAACTGTGTCTGCACCGCGCCGTTCAGCCCCACCGGCCCCAGGTACGCCGTGCTGTCCACGAGGTTGCCGCTCGTGGGCACGGGAGGCGTGTACAGAATGGCCTGCGTGCTCGAGCCGACCTGCGTGGGCGCGTCCTGCTCCTGCGACGGACCACACGCCGCCACGAGCAACGACGGCACCAGCCACCACAGCCGATTCCAGGCGTGACGCATGCAACACTTCCTTCTTGTCTTGGGGGAATACAGCTTTGAGGCAGAAGGCGTGTTCCACACCCGGAGGTGGGCGTTCAAGTCACAACCGGTTCACAGGTCCTGGAACCAGGCGGCGTAGGGCGTGTTCCGCACGAGGCGCCGGTTGAGGTCCGGCGTGCCATCCGTCCACCACGGCGCGCCCCGCTCTCCCAGGCCCACCTTGGCGCGGTGCACGCGGTCTCGCGCCCGGCGCTCCAGGGCCGCGTCCTTTGTTCGCTTCGCCCGGCCCACGTCGGCGCGGGCCCGCATCAGCGCGGCCACCAGCAGTTCTCGCTGCCGGGGCCCGAGCGCTGGATTGCTGCGGCGCCACAGCCGCCCGTCCACCACCAGGTAGCGTCCATCCGGGGTGGTGGGGGGCGGCGGCTTCGTCACTGCTTCACGGGATACAGGAAGCGCAGGAGGTCACCGAAGCGCGCGCTCCACGCGGCCTCGTTGTGCTGGCCTCCCTCCACCACCGTGTACTTGAGGTCGTCGTCCAGCACCCAGCCCTTGGCCACCAGCGCGTCGCGCAGCGCCTGCGCATCCGCCACCGTCTCCGCCTGGCTGCCGGAGCCTTCGTTGGTGCCGATGTCCTCCCAGATGCGCAGCTCGGGCTTGGCGGTGAGCGCGTTCACCTCCGAGACAATCTCCCGGTCCGCCCACCACACCGACGGCGACACCACGCCCAGGCGGGTGAAGACGTCCGGGTGCTTGAGCCCCAGCGACATGGACACGAGCCCGCCCAGCGACGAGCCCGCGAGCCCCGTGAACCGCGCCTCCGGCTTCGTGCGGAACTCCGCGTCGATGCGCGGCTTCAGCTCCTGGATGAGGAACTGGCCATACACGTCCGCGCGGCCCGCGTTCGGGTACTCCGGCGGGAAGGGCACCGGCGTGTACTCCGCGATGCGGTCGCTCGTGTTGTAGATGCCCACGATGATGAGCGGCTCCACCTTGCCGGACTCCACCAGCGCCTGCGCCGTCTCATCCACGTTCCACTCGCCCGCGAACGCGGTGCTGACGTCCATCAGGTTCTGGCCGTCGTGCATGTAGAGCACCGGGTAGCGGCGCGTGGTGTCCGCCTCGTAGCCGGGCGGCAGCCAGATGATGACGTCGCGCGGCTTGAGGCTTGCGTCCTGGGGCACGACGTTGCGCAGGTAGCGCACGTCACCGGTGAGCGGCGGGGGCGGCGGGGGCGTGGAGAGGTCCGCCCAGCCCTTCACCGCCACGGGCACGCGCTCGAAGCCGCCGCCGGTGGTGAAGGTGTGGTTGGCCACCTCGGCGCCAGTTTCGCTCTTCTCCACCGTGTCCCACGAACCGCGCGTCACCTTGAACTCCAGGCCCGTGCTCGCCGCGAAGGTGACGGCGCCGGCGTAGGCGTTGTCCATGGCCTGGTAGAGCTCCACCTCCGCGCCATTCCAGTTCCCCAGTTCCGGCTGGTTTCCGGACAGCCACACCTTGGCCCCAACCGGCGTGATGTCCGGGACCTGGACGATGAACACGGTCCTCGCGCCTGTCTGCCCCCCCTCGGCGCCGAAGCGCTCCACCGTGAGGGTGACAGTCTCCTCGTTCTCACGGGCGGTGACGGTGTGGTCCGCCTCCGGTGCTCCCTGGGCGTCCAGCGCCACCTGGGCCGTGGGCGCCGTCATCAACACCGCGTAGGTGAAGGCGGTGTTCTTGGGCAGCCGGGCCTTCAGGCTGAACTGACGGCCGCCCTGGTAGACCATCTCCAGGCCCCGCCCGTCCGTGCCGCCGAACGTGGCGGTGGGGCCCTTGAGGAAGATCTCCGCGTCGACCGGCGTCTCCGGTGGGACGGTGAGGTCGAACTGGACGTCGGAGAAGACCTGCTCGACGGGCTTCGGCTTGTCGGAGGAACAGCCCCAGAGGGCCGCCAACGCCAGGACGAGCAACAGGGTGGGCCTTGAGGGCCGGGGATGCGACATGGATGGGTGGGCCTCCGGGGGCGGGATCAGGCCCCTCGTGAAGGCGCACCCTAACAGCGTGTTCCGGCGCCCATCAGTGGGGCGCGGATGCCCCGGAGCGTACATCCCAAAAGGGCTGCCCCCTTGGCAGCTGGTGGACAGTGCCTACCTTGCGCGGCGCACGGGGGACGGCGGGTCGCATCCCGCCACCCCCTTCAAGCGAAGGAGTCACACCGTATGAAGAAGCTGACGCTGCTGGCCTTGACGCTGGGTGCTATCACCGTGGGCACGGGTTGCCACCGCAACACCCGCGAGGCCGCCAAGGACGACGTGGAGCAGGCGGGCGACAAGGTGAAGGACACGGCCGAGGACGCCGCCGATGCCACGGGCGACGCCGCGGAGAAGGCCGGCGACAAGATCGAGGACGCGACCGACAAGTAGTCAGCCGCCGCCTTTCGAGCGCGGAAGAAACAAGCACCCCGGACGCCGGACCTTCACGGTGCCGGCCTCCGGGGTGTTGTCATTCCTCGCGGATCAGCCGTGCGCGGCTAAGTAGGTCGCCAGAAGTTCTCTAACAAATCGCGCAGCCAGAATCCCTCGGCGAGGCAGCCCGCCTTGCGGAGGGCGTCCTGGGGAGAAAGGCGCACTACCCAGCGGATGGCAGCGGCGACGTGCTGCTCCATCGTCGAGTACTGCCGGTTGGCCGACACGCGCTGTTTGA
>NZ_RAWQ01000396.1:0-3314 GCF_003668965.1 Corallococcus sp. AB030 | reverse complement strand
GGGGGGGGACGCTCACAGTCCATGTGGGCCCACCCACCGCAGGACGCTTCCCTCCGGAGGTGGTGGAAGCCTTCCAGTCCATCGCTTCGGTGCCCGCGGGTGGCGCCACCGTCGTCTTCCGGGTGAAGGCCCGGGATGCGCAAGGCAGCGCCCTCAGCTTCATCTGGTCCACCAGCATCGGCACGCTGGGCACCGCCACCAACGCCGCCACCACCAGCGAAGTCCTCTGGACGGCGCCGGCGTGCGTGCCCTCGGGCACCCCGCCCACTGTGACGGCCACCGTCACCAATACCCTCGGCCTCTCCGCCAGCTTCGCCTTCGCCCTTCAGGGCGGCACGGCGTGCGCGGTGAGCAGCGTGGCTCGTGTCGCCGCAGGCGGCGATTTCTCGCTGTTGCTGAAGCAGGACGGCACCGTTTGGGGCTGGGGCTACAACAGCGAAGGCGAACTCGGCGACGGGACGAGGACGAGCCGCCTCAAGCCTGTGCAGGTCCTGGGATTGACGGGCGTCAAGGCCCTCGCCGCTGGCGACTTCCACACGCACGCCGTGAAGCAGGACGGCACCGTCTGGGCCTGGGGCCGCAACGAGTACGGCCAGCTCGGCGACGGGACGACGACGGACCGCCTCCGGCCGGTGCAGGTGCCGGGATTGACGGGCGTCACGGCCCTCGCCACTGGCAGCAGCAACCACACGCTCGCCTTGAAGCAGGACGGCACCCTCTGGGGCTGGGGCGACAACGGCTTCGGCGCGCTCGGCGACGGGACGACGACGGACCGCCTCACGCCCGTGCAGGTGCCGGGAATGACGGGCGTCACGGCCCTCGCCACTGGCCCCTTCCACACGCTCGCCTTGAAGCAGGACGGCACCGTCTGGGCCTGGGGCAACAACGCCGACGGCGAGCTCGGCGACGGGACGACGACGGACCGCCTCACGCCCGTGCAGGTGCCGGGGATGACGGGCGTCACGGCCCTCGCCGCTGGCGCCTTCCACACGCTCGCCTTGAAGCAGGATGGCACCGTCTGGGCCTGGGGGGATAACTTCGTCGGCGGGCTCGGCGACGGGACAACGACCGACCGCCTCACGCCCGTCCAAGTGCAAGGCTTGAGTCTCTGACGATGTGCTGGGCGCTTGCGTTTAGCAGGCGCCCAGCATGTTGCAGACGTCTGCGCGCAAGGGCACCGTCCTGTGGCCTTGCGGCCATTCTGTTTCAAACTCAAGGACGGCCGTCCACAGACGAGCGGGCGTCAGAATCCGCAGGTGTGGAAGTTGCCGGACGCTGAGTACTGGCACTGCGCGGGATTGCTGCACAGCGAGCCGCACTGGTTGTTGCGCCCGGGGATGGAGCAGGTGCTGCAGAAGCACGTCGTCTGGTGGCCGAAGGACGTGACGAAGGTGGAGCAGAAGCCCGTGGAGGAGCCCGTCGCCACGGTGCAGTTGCTGGCGATGAGAACCCCTTCGCTCGTCGCGCACGTGAAGTGGACGCGGGGCGTCGCAGCGCTGGCACCGGAGGCCGTGGCGCAGACGCCGTTGGCGTCGATGCTGCCGCAGGTGCAGGCCCCGTTGCCCGCCGAGTCGAGCCGCTTACACCGGCCTGGGCCGCACTCTATGGTGACGATGCCCTCCTGGGCGTCGCACCGCACCCAGGTGTCCCCAGAGCAGTAGCCGTACTGGCTGACGCCCTCGCAGGCACCGCCGACGCGGACGCAGCCGTCGTGCGCCTGGTTGGGCACGTAGCCTGGCGCACACGCACAGGAGTCGCCTGCGGCGCTGCAGGTGGCGTTGGTGGGGCAGGTGCCGCAGACGCCACCACACCCGTCCGGGCCGCACGTCTTGCCGTTGCACTGGGGGACGCAGACGCAGTTGCCGCCGCTGCACGTGGTGCCGCTCCGACATGTCCCGCACGTGCCACCGCAGCCATCCGGTCCGCAGGACCTGCTGGCGCAGGAAGGTGTGCAGGTGGAGCCACCTCCATCACGAGCCGATGCGCCCCCATCCTGAATGGGCATGCCGCTGTCCATCTGGCTCGCACCGCCGTCCGAGGATCCTCCGTCTTGCGAGACAGGAGGCCGCGCGGGCGGACTCTCGTCCAGGTCATCGGACGGGCCGCATCGCAAGGCTGTCACGGCAACGAGGAGGAGGGCGAAGCGGGGCAGGAAAAAGGGAGGGCGCGGGTTCAAGGACGTGTCCTGTGTGTAGCCGGGGCCTGAAGGCTTCCGGCTCCAGCTGGGCGGGAACTCTGGCTCACAGCACGAGGCATGCCTCGGTGTGCTGCGGTTCCACTGGGAGCCGCCACCGCCCAGGCCGCCGCAGTGTCTGCGGGCGCGGACGGGCCTCTATCGCGTAGGACGGCCTTGCCAGCAGGGCTTGTCTGTTCCTCAGCGGCCGTTGCGCATGGCGGCTCGGCGCGCCTCATCGCGGGCAGCCTGCCTGCGTGCCTCGTCCCTCGCTGCCTGTCTTCTGGCCTCCTCGCGAGCTGCATCACGGCGGGCTTCTTCGCGGGCTGCTTCACGCCGGGCTTCTGCTCGCCGCTCATCCTGCCGTCGTTCTTCCTCCCGTCGCTGCCGGTGCTCTTCCTCCTTCTGCTTGACCTCCTTCCCCCAGTGCACCTCGCGCCAGATGGCAGCTTCTCCCTTTTCGTGGCTGGTTCGCGTCGGAGAGGTGGCGCTCTGCGGCGCCTCGTCACGAGTCTTGGTTCGCTGGTTGGCCCTGGTGGTGGGGGAGGGGTGGCACTGCCCTGAATCGCACGACAAGCCGGCGCAGCACTCACTGCCCGTCGTGCACTGCGAGGCGCTGCCACCGCAGGCACGCGGGGCAGCAATGACTGGAAGGACGCACGCACCTTGACTGCAGGTGAGCCCGCTGCAGCACGGTGTGGATCCGTTGCAGGTGACATCCTGTCCTGCGCATTCGACGCGAGGGGTGCAGATGCCGATGGACAGCCTTGCCTGTGAATCCTTCGGTAGGCAGGCGTAGCCTGGGCAGCACTCCTCTTGCGCCATGCATAGTGCACCGCCTCGCGCGCAGAAGTTCTGCACTGTACGAGCAACTCGGCAATAGCCGTCAGAAGAGCAGACGTTGGCGGAGAAGCAGCAGTCCGCGCTGGTCCTGCAAGGCCCATCGCTCTTGCTGCAAGTGGAACTCCCAGCCAACGCGACGGCGGGGAGAAATGCCGCGACGAGCGAGAGGACGTAACTCCTCGCCCGCCCCCGTCGTGACGGGAGGAGGATGACGTGCGGAGGTGAGCGCTCGATTCGAAGCAGGAGGAGCGCGTGGGCATGGAGTCGAAGGAGCTGGCAGCGAAGCTGAAGCAGGAGG
>NZ_RAWQ01000395.1:0-3326 GCF_003668965.1 Corallococcus sp. AB030 | reverse complement strand
CCCGAAGGGAGTGGCCTGCGGAGGGCTCTCACTGCATGCTGTCCCCCGATGCGCTTTTTCAGCGTGGAAGAGGCCAGCCGGCTGGTGCCGTTGCTGACGAAGACCTTCGGGCGCGTGCGCCCCTGGGTGGAGCGCGTGCAGAAGCTGGCGGAGGTGCTGGACGGCCCGGAGGCTCCGCCCGACACCCTCGAGGTGCGCTCCTTCCGAGAGGAGCGCGACGAGCTGCTGGAGCGCATCCGCGGTGAGCTGGGCCCGCTCCAGGAGATGGGCCTGGAGATAAAGGGCGCGGACGGCCTGGTGGACTTCCACGCGCGGCGCGGCGAGGAGCCCGTGTACCTCTGCTGGCGCTACGGCGAGAACGCCGTGGCGCACTGGCATGACTTGAAGGCCGGCTTCTCCGGACGCCGCCCCATCGACAGCCCGGACGACTTCGAGCCCACCTACCTCAGCTGAAACACCCTCACTTCGACAGGCTCTGGTGCAACAGGCCCAGCTTGTTGCGCGCGGAGAGCAGCTGCTGTCGCAGCGAATCCGCCTGCCGGCCGATGTCGGTGAACTTCGCCTCCTCCGCCGCGAGAGTCAGCGTGGCCGCGTCGTCCGCCACCTCCGCCATGCGCGCCTGGAGCGCGGTGAAGACCTCCGTGAGCCGCGCGTCCTCCTCCGCCGTGCGCGTGGCCTGCTGGCGCAGCGCCGCGAACTCCTGCATGCGCCCGTTGAGGTCCGCCGCGCTCTGCCCCAGCGCCCCGTAGCGCGTGAGCAGCTCCTTGAACACCTCCGTGCGCTGCTGCAGCTCCTGCGCGCACACGTTGACCGCGTCCGCCTGCGCCTGCTGCCGGTTGCGCACCCCGGTGATGGCCTGCACCAGCGCGCCCACGCGCATCCGCAGCGCGTCGTCCAGGTCCGCCAGGTCCTTGAGCGTCTTCGACGCGCGCTCCAGGTGCTTCTCCGATGTCAGGGGCGCCTCCTTCAGCTGCTCCGACAGCGCCTCGAAGCGCAGCAGCTCTGCGTCGAGCGACTGTGCGGCGGAGACCAGCTCGGAGGACGGGGGCGTGTCACGCTTGCTCATGGGGCCGGGAGGATGCCATGCCGCCTGTCCCTCCCTTCCGGTCGCCTGCCTGCCTCGGGAGCCTGTGCTCGGGGGAGGACACTGCGGCTTCCAGACCTCGCCAATGGAAGGGAGCGTCTCCAGCTTTCCGTGACACGTCGCGTCCGGAGGTCTGAAGCCATGCCCGTGGATTTCTCCATCACCGTGCTCGTCACTGGCGCCACCGGCCAGCAGGGCGGTGCCGTCCTCCGCAAGCTCGCCGACCGGGGGCACCACGTGGTGGCGCTGGTGCGGGACGCGGACGCTCCGGCCGCCCGCGCCCTGCGCAGGCCCGGCGTCACCCTGGCCCAGGGCGACTTCGACGACCCCGTCTCGCTGGAGAGCGCCATGCGCGGCGTGGACGCCGTCTACGCCATGGCCACGCCCTTCGGCGCGGGCGGCGTGGACGCGGAGGTCCAGCACGGCAAGAACCTGGCGGACGCGGCGAAGCGCGCCAGCGTGCGGCACTTCGTGTACTCGTCCGTGGCGGGCGCGTCGGAGCTCACCGGCATCCCGCACTTCGACAGCAAGCACGCCGTGGAGCTGTACCTGCGGCGGCGCGACATGCCCTTCACCATCCTGGGCCCCACCTTCTTCATGGAGAACCTCCTCCAGCGGCCCACGCGCGACATGCTGGCGGAGGGGAAGCTGGCCCTGGGGCTGCCCGCGACGCGCGGCCTCCAGATGGTCGCGGTGGAGGACCTGGCCGGCTTCGCGATGCACGTGCTGGGAGACCCGGAGCGCTTCATCGGCGAGCGCATCGAAGTTGCCTCCGACGAGGTGACGGGCCAGCAGGCCGCCGCGCTGCTCTCCATGGTGAGCGGCCACCGCATCCACTTCGAACAGATTCCCCTGGCTCAACTCCAACAGCAGAGCGAGGACCTGGCGGCCATGTTCGAGTGGCTGGACCGGGTGGGCTACCACGCGGACATCCTCACGCTGCGCAACAGCCACCTGCGCGTGAGCTGGCAGACCTTCGAGACCTGGGCGCGCCATCAGGACTGGGAGTTCGTCAACGCGCCCTCCTGGCCCGCCACCGCCGCCGAGCCGGTGACGCCCCAGCCGTAGAGTCCCCGGCCGCCGGCCCCCCCTCCGGGTGGGAGCACGAGGCATGTCATCCCCTGAACGCCGCACGCCCTACCTTGAAGTACGAGGAGGCATACGATGCGTGAAGCATTGGGAGTGGGGGCCCTGGGGTTGATGCTGATGGCGGGCTGCGCGGCGGAGACGAAGCTGCGGCCCGTGCCGGAAGCGGGAGTCCTCCAGGGCGGCAAGAGCAGCGCCATCAAGGAGCAGGAGGGCGTGCGGCTCACGGCGGACGGCTCGGCCTGGAAGGGCTCACCGTCCGACCTGGAGCGCCGGGTCACCCCTGTCTACGTCCGGCTGGAGAACAATGGGGACCGCCCGATCCGCCTCCAGTACAAGGACTTCGCGCTGGTGGGCCAGGAGACGCGCTTCCGCTACAGCGCGCTGCCGCCCCTGTCGCTGCGGCAGGCCACGTCCTCGAATGAGACGGAGGCGCCCGCGCGCATCAGCCCGGTGATGTACCCCGGGGGCAGGGCGTGGGCGGGCGGCGGCTACGGCTACGGGCCCTGGCGCGGCGGCTGGGGACCGGGCTGGTACGGCGGGCCCTGGGGCTGGGGAGGCAACTTCTACGGGGGGCCGTACTACTACGATCCGCCACTGCCCACCGCGGACATGCTCAACAACGCACTGCCGGAGGGCACACTGGAGCCCGGCGGCACGCAGGAGGGCTTCCTCTACTTCCAGGGCGTGGCCCACCGGGAGGACGCGGTGACGCTCCAGTTGAACCTGGTGGACGCGGAATCAGGGGCGCCGTTCGGTTCGCTCGGCATCCCCTTCCAGGTGAGCACGAAGTAGCTAGTGCAGCAGCGTGCTGGGCGGCGCGTAGGGGGAGCGCCCCCCGTCGTGCGCCAGGTCGAGCAGCGGTGCGTCCTCCGGCTGCCCCAGCGCGCGCCGCACGTCCGCGCCCTTCACGGGCAGGCCCATCAGCGGCCCCACCAGGAACAAGTCCAGCGCGCCGGTCAGCAGCGGCAGCAGGCCCGTCAGCGCCACCATCGCGCCCCGGGGCGTGCCCGTGCCCAGCCCGCCCAGGACCATGCCCGTGCCCGCCAGAATCCGAATCCACCGTCCGTTGCGCGAATTGATGAAGCCGACCATGAACACCTCCCCACGCCGAAGATGAACACGCGGAAGGGAGCGACCACGGCCGGTGTCCACC